>NZ_SZWZ01000096.1:0-52841 GCF_005281025.1 Citrobacter sp. wls714
GAGGTGTCTGTTAAACCCGTGGCGATTCATACAGGTGACCACACCCTATATCGCTACACTGTTGCAAGCGTAGCGACAGACAGAACGCTGTAAAGAAGTCGGACGGCATTGCCGAAGGCTTTGCGTCCGTACTTCCTGCTGAATGTGCAAAACGCGGCGTCACTTTTAAGAGCGTAAGCGAGTGAAAGTGACGCCAGCGCGCAGATCAGCTTCAACCCAGCTACTGCCTGCAAATCCACTGCAACAAACAGGCTGACACTCAAACAGATGTCAGAAATTCACTTACCAGGAGGAGAAACCAGCACTACCGAACCGATACCGGAGGACAGGTCATTTTACCTGTGGGGATATACCTGCCTGAGCAGGCGGCTGCATTCGTGCATCACCGTACCCCGTCATACCTCATCCGCGCTTTCTCCGGCGCACCGGTATCGTTCAGCACAGCACGCTGTGTCCAACCGCGCGTCGGAGAATTGAGTGGAGAGTAGCTATGTCGAAACTTACAAAACGCATGGAAAAACTCGCCCTGCTGGCTGGCGGCAGTTTTAAAACAGTCCATGATCGCCTCCGCATCGCCGGGCGTTTAAGCCAGCATCTGCACAAGCTGAATATCCAGATTCAGGATCTCCAGCATCTGAAATCGTCACATATTGAAAGCTACGTGATGGCACGACGGGAAGCAGGAATTACGCCACGCACGCTACAAAACGAGATGGCCGCCCTGCGAACCATCCTTGCTCAGTCTGGACGTCAAAAATTTGCCCAATCGGAGCGCATCAGCAATAAAGCGCTCGGGCTGGGTAACGCCAGCCGGGCAGGAACGCATCTGCCATTAACCTCAGAACGCTGGTTGTCGGCGCTGTCTGCTTTTCATGAAAAGGATGAAGGGCTGGCTCTGACGCTGGAGCTTGCCAGAGCAATGGGTTTGCGTTCACAGGAAGCGGTGCAGTGTTGTCAGTCTCTGAAGACATGGGCCGCTGCGTTAGAGCGTGGAGAAAATCGATTGCAGGTGGTTTTTGGCACCAAAGGATCACGTTCCCGTCAGACGGTGGTGCTCGAACCTGAAAGGCTACGCAGCATCCTGAACCAGGCTATCCCCCTGATGACACAACGCGGGGGACGTTTGCTCAATAAACCCGATCTGCGCGCCGCAATGAATTACTGGCGTGCCAGCGCAGTTCGCGCAGGGCTGACTGGCCCCTATGCACCACACAGTCTGCGCTATTCATGGGCGCAGGAGGCGATGGCGCACTACCAGGGACTGGGGCTGAGTATAAAGGAAGCCAGGGCGATGGTTGCGATGGATCTTGGTCATGGCGATGGTCGAGGGCGCTACATCCAGCAGGTGTATGGGAGGCAATCATGAGCTATTACGTTTCTGCCGTCTCCGATCGGGCACGCAATAACTGGCCGAAAATATTTGAACAACTTGGCATTTTCATTCCACCAAATCATCGGCATGGTCCGTGTCCCTGTTGTGGGGGTAAGGATCGCTTCAGGATGGATGATCTGGAGGGGCGCGGCACATGGTTCTGCAATCAGTGCGGCGCAGGTGACGGACTGGATCTGGTTTCCCGTTTCTTCGGTTGCGCACTGGTTGCGGCCGCCGGAATGGTGCAGGACATGGATCCTGTACCGCTGGTTCCGCCAGCCAGGGAAAAATCACAGGCTTTGAATATGGAATCTCGTATTAAGACATTGCTTCGCCATTGTGAATCCGGAGAAGCGCCGTATCTGACAACGCGAGGCTGGCGACGAGCCCAGTGGCTTCTGACTGAACGTAGTAGCCGGACAATCTGCGGCGTGCATTTCGGGGCGGGTACGCTGGTATTGCCAATTCGAAATACAGGCGCGCAGCTGACAGGTGCGCAGTTCATTCATCCTGGAGGGAAAAAGTACCTGCTGCCCGGTAGCCATCTGAAGGATTGTTTTTGCCCGGTACATCAGGCGAGCCGCAACGGTAGACCGGAACCCTGGGCACCGGACAACAAACCACCGGAAGGCATCATTATTACCGAAGGATATGCAACCGCGCTTGCGGTCTCATGCCTTCATCATTTCCCGGTCGTTGCTGCCCTGTCGGCGCACAACCTGAAAAATGTGGCCATCGCTTTCCGGGCGCAGTGGCCTGAATGCCACCTTATCCTGGCTGGCGATAATGATTGCAGTCAGGAGAAAAATACCGGGTTGCTGAATGCAACCGCCGCTGCCGAGGTAGTGAAGGGCTGTGTGGTTCTCCCAGCAGACACCACATTGAGCGACTGGGATGAATTTTACCGTCACTACGGTGAATCCATTTCCCGGATTGTGTTCAACCAGCAGCTTCCTGCAAATCTCAGGTCATAAGTCATGACAGCATCAGACAGTACCCTCACCACCTCCCTTCCGCTGCGCCGGGGCTCGGAAGGGTTTAACACCAGTCAGGATTATCTGGTTAAAGGACTCATCCCCGCCGGGGCACTGTGCAGTATTTACGGCCCCGGCGGCTCTTTTAAATCCTTTCTGGCAGTATCACTGGCGTGCCATATTGCCAGCGGTACGTCATGGGGCGGAAGACGAGTCAATCAAGGGGCCGTGCTGTTTATCGCCGGAGAGGGAGGAACCGGTGTATCGCGGCGGATCCGCACCTGGGAGCTCAGCGTTAATGATGAGATGGCACTCGATAACCTGTTTCGCGTCGACTGCCCGATCTTTCCAGCCGCTCCGGGAAGCATCGAGCAGGTGATCCTGGCGGCAAAGGACATTCAGAACATGACCGGAATGCCGGTACGGCTGATCATCCTCGATACGCTGGCCCGCTGTTTTGGTAACTCAGATGAAAACACCGCGCGGGATATGGGCGCATTTATCCAGGGTTGCGACGCCATTCGGTATCATACGCGCGCAGCGATGATGATCGTTCATCACTCGGGTAAGGATCAGGAACGGGGCGCACGCGGTTCAAGTGCTTTTCAGGCTGCGCTGGATGCCGAGTTTAACGTCAGACGCGAGGGACGTCGCAACGCTATCACCCTGAGTTGTACAAAGATGAAAGATGCGGAGATGCCAGAGGTCACCGCCGACGATCTTGAGGAAGTTGTTATCTATACCGATAGCGATGGCGAACCAGTGACCTCGCTGGTGCTGAACGACGAGCCCAGGCAACCTGACGATGACTTACTGAGTAGTGGCATACCACCCGGCGTTCCTCATATCACCCGCAACCATACGGCGTTATGGCGCTGTATTAACCAACGCATCAGCCAGAATAAGCCTTGTACCCGCGCGCTCTTGCGCGACGATCTACGGGCTAAGGGAATTAACGTCGAGAAGAAATTTTCGCGCTGGCTGGAGAAGCTGCTGCGCGAGCAATTGATTGTGCTCGATGGAGAACAGATCCGGCTCCCGGATACGGGGGAATGATGATGGAACTCGGAATCTGTGGGGGGATACTCTGGCAGGTACTCGACTCCCCCACATTATTCACCTTTAACAGCGAAAGATGGGGGATGCCCTTTCAACCCACGCCATTGCTGGTTTTCTGTTTGTTATGCTAGTAAAAATGGGGGAACATCCAGATATATAAAGTGTTAAACTCTAAAGACAGCATAAGAATATTTATTTGGCGTTCGTCATCAATCAAGATAAAATATTGATATCAAGAAATTTTTATAAAATGGAAAATATTGAAATGACAAGTAACAACACATCAAAAAATTTTTTTGATGTAACATCATACCCTCCTTATGCATATGCGTTATTTTATTTCATCAACATTATCTCATTTGCTTTAATATACAACATTTTCTTCAGCAACGATTTTAAATCAGGATATTTAAATTTCATACAAGCAACTTACTTTAGTGTTGTCACAGTGACAACTCTCGGTTTCGGTGATATAACCCCTAAACTTGACTCATCATCTCTTTTAATTGCTATAACAACCCAAGTCGTATTAGGTGTAATTACGATTGGCTTGTTTTTAAATGGTATATCTCAAAAACTAAGCGATAAAAAGGATAAAATAAAAGAAGAACATGAGAAAGAAATAGAAGAGCAAAAAATAGCAAAATTACTTATAATCCTAAAGCCAATTATAGTTAGTTATTTGGAGATACTTGCAGAAACATATAAAGTAACATTCAATACTGAAAGAGATACATTGAGAATACGACCAAAATCTTTATTCAACCAAGACTATTTTGATCAAATCTCTGTTCAAAATTTTTCATCTCAGCAGACAAGATATGGTTCCAATATAATGTCATGGGGAAAATTCATAGATCTTGAAAACAATAAATTAAAGGAGAGCATAGATAATTACCTTATTAAATTCTCCACCGTATTAACGATAGACATAGTTGAACTATTGGTGAATATAAAAGATCATCATTATCTGAACCATGCTAAACAAGCATTAAATATGGCAGAGTGGAATCATACTCATGGTGTAAAAATCCCACCTTTTTCAATGCTTAGTATTGAGCATAGCAGCATCCAGATTCCAGAGAAACCAACAACAATAAAAGACTTTCACAATTTACTGCTAACACTAATTGATTTAATTGAGAAAAAAACAAAGTGTGAGTCGTTGGAGATGATTATATATCTACAAAATGGAACAGCTCCGTCTGTAGGTTCGGCTATTGCACCTATAATAAAATTTGGGCCATTCTGAATTAATTAAACCTCAAACAATATCGTCCTTGATATTGTTTGAGATGGACACTTAAACAGGAAGTTTTTCATCTCTAAGCCGTCTGATCTCATCCTCTTCAAAAGCATCCCTTAATAGTTGTAGCTGGTCGGCAAGGATGAGAAGCAACGCATAATTCGGGCTGATATCGTCAGGATGCTCGAGCATCACATGCACCAGGACTCGCGAGCGATCGACTAGTTCTCTGGCTGAGGGTTGTTCTACGGTGATTTTCATAGATACCTCCGGCGGAGGCTGGTGCAATAGGAAATTCAGGGACAGGACACATACGCAACGCTCCGCTTCGTGATAAGCAGGTTAACGCCACCACCGGAGACGCCAGGCTCACTGGTGGTGACCCAGACAGGGTTGGCGTACCGGTTATCACGACCCGGCGCTTCTTTCGAAGCCCCTGCCTGAGCCACCATTGAAGGGGCGAGCGCAGGCCGCGCCAGTAGCTCTGTAAACATCGCTACCGACACTCGTGATAATTCGGAACGCCAATTCCGGTTGCGGTTTTGCCGCAACGTGGGGACTATAGCGCAAGTCAGCACGCAAAAACTATGCTTATCGCCTCATAACAGAGGGCTTATGCGTGCCGCATAAAATCTTATGCTCAGTTATTAAGAAGGCTCGATTCATTGGCAAAAGCTATTGCCATTACGGGAACATCTACAATAAAAGCTGAACTCCCCTAAGTCCTCATAGGGTGATGGTTTTAACCGTGGTTCCACCAGCTATTTGGTTTTTGTGTCCTTGAATGTGCCCATAGCCATATTTTCAAGGCAATGTATCGCTGATAGATTAACGAGTTAGCTCTATTTTCCAGCTTCTGTATCGGTTGCCCGGTAGCGCAATGCTAACCGGGCCGGGCCTACAGGCCCCGTAGGCCGGAGAAGGCGTTTACGCCGCCACCCGGCAACAACAATTTCCCATGTGGAAATCACTGTTGTCCAAATGGCAACTCGTGCAGTTGACTCTCTGCCCGTATGCTTAGCGCCACACTCCTCATGAGGTCGCTATGACACGCTTTCTAATCTGCAGTTTCGCCCTGGTTCTTCTTTATCCTGCCGGTATTGATATGTATCTGGTGGGGCTGCCCCGCATTGCGGCCGATCTACAGGCCAGCGATGCGCAACTGCATATTGCGTTTTCGGTTTATCTGGCGGGAATGGCGACGGCGATGCTTTTCGCCGGTAAAATTGCCGACCAGTCAGGCCGCAAACCGGTCGCCATAGTCGGCGCACTCATCTTTATTTTCGCCTCTGCGCTATGTTCTTTCGCCGAGAGCGGTACGCCGTTCCTGGTAGGCCGCTTTATTCAGGGAGTGGGCGCTGGCTGCTGCTATGTGGTGGCTTTCGCTATTCTGCGCGATACGCTCGACGATCGCCGCCGGGCAAAAGTGCTGTCGCTGTTGAACGGAATCACCTGTATCGTACCGGTGCTGGCTCCGGTAATGGGGCATCTGATTATGCTCAAGTATCCGTGGCAAAGCCTGTTCTACACGATGATGGGTATGGGTGTAGTCGTATGCCTGCTGTCGGTATTTATCCTGCGAGAATCGCGCCCAGCGACCCTCACGACGTCTACACCAAAGAACCACACCAACGAGTCTTTGGTGAACCGTTTTTTCTTAAGCCGCCTGGCCATAACCACCCTCAGTGTGTCGGTGATCCTGACCTTCGTGAATACCTCTCCGGTGCTGCTGATGGAAGTGATGGGCTTCGACCGTGGTGAATACGCCACGACGATGGCTATGACCGCAGGCATCAGTATGGCGGTCTCTTTCTCGACGCCGTTCGCCCTCAGTGTATTCAAGCCTCGCGTTCTGATGCTGACTTCACAGGCGTTATTTCTGGCAGCGGGCGTAGTGTTAACCCTTGCCGCCTCACACGCAGTAACGCTGTTTGGGCTGACATTAATCTGCGCCGGGTTCTCGGTTGGTTTTGGTGTCGCCATGAGTCAGGCGCTGGGACCGTTCTCGCTGCGTGCAGGGGTTGCCAGCTCGGCGTTAGGTATTGCACAGGTTTGCGGTTCATCACTATGGATTTGGCTGGCAGCGGTCCTCGGCCTTGATGCGCTGAATATGCTGATCGGGATTCTGATTGGCTGTAGCATAGTGAGTATCATGCTGATTATCATTGTTGCCCCCAACCGGTCCGCGCCAACTCATGAAGAAATCCCTCAGCAGTCTCGATCTTAATTTGTTGCTCTGCCTGCAGTTATTGATGCAGGAACGCAGCGTGACCAAAACCGCCAAACGGATGAACGTCACGCCGTCGGCGGTCAGTAAGTCGCTGTCGAAACTGCGGACCTGGTTTGACGACCCGTTGTTTGTAAACACCCCGCTGGGACTTACGCCGACGCCGTTAATGGTCAGCATGGAGCAGAATCTGGCAGAGTGGATGCAGATGAGCAATCAATTGCTGGATAAGCCGCACCATGAGGCTCCGCGCGGGTTGAAGTTTGATCTGGTGGCCGAAACGCCGTTGGTCATGATCATGTTTAACGCCCTCTCCCGGCAGATCTATCAGCGTTATCCCCAGGCGACGATCAAAATACGCAACTGGGACTATGATTCGCTGGATGCGATTATTCGCGGCGAGGTGGATATCGGCTTCACCGGCCGCGAAAGCCATCCGCGTTCGCGAGAACTGCTGAGCCTACTGCCGTTGTCGATCGACCATGAAGTGTTGTTTTCCGATCTCCCTTGCGTCTGGCTACGTGAAGATCATCCGGCATTGCAGGAAGAGTGGAGTCTGGATACATTTCTGCGCTATCCCCACATCAGTATTAGCTGGGAGCAAAGCGATACCTGGGCGCTGGACGATGTGCTTCAGGAGATGGGGCGCACACGCAATATCGCGTTATGCCTGCCAGGTTTTGAGCAGTCGCTGTTTATGGCCGCCCAGCCGGATCATGCGCTGATAGCCACAGCGCCGGTCTATTGTCAGCGTTATAACCAACTCCACCAGCTTCCGCTAGTGGCGCGTCCTATGCCATTTGATGCTGCGCAGTTAGAGAAAATGCGCGTACCGTTCACCCTCCTTTGGCATAAACGTAACAGCCATAATCCGAAGATCGTCTGGCTGAAAGAAACGATCAAGGCGCTGTATCGCGATATGTCCTGACGATCCGCCGCCACAGTGTTGCTTAAATGACCATTCTGGCAACAGAAATGTAAATGTCGCGTAATGTATCCCGTTTCCGTTTATTTTTTAACCCGTAAAACCTGCCTGAACGCCGTGTAAATGTTACTCTGGTTATAATCACGGACCATTAATCACGGAGCGAAAAATGGCGACACATTTTGCCAGAGGGATTCTTACGGAGGGACACCTGGTTTCAGTTCGTCTCTCTACTCCATATCACATTGAAGCAAGTAATCTACCCACTCACCGCCGAACACGCTTCCTGGCCTCCCGAAGTCTTCTCGCAGAACTGATGTTCATGCTTTACGGCACCAGCACGTTGCCTGAGATTGTTACTGAGGCGAAAGGTAAGCCCGTTTTTCGCGATAAAAATCTGCCGGGATTTTCGATTTCTTATGCCGGAAATATTGTTGGCGTTGCACTGACAACAGAAGGTGTTTGCGGCCTGGATATGGAGCTTCAGCGAGCGACACGCGGTTTTCACAATCCGAATTCAACACAAACCTGGCGCTTCTCCAGTAACGAAAATCTGTGGATCAATAACCAAAACGACCCTAACGAAGCGCGTGCGCAGCTCATTACGTTGCGCCAGAGCGTTCTCAAACTCACCGGCGATGTGTGTAATGACGATCCGCGCGAACTGCAGCTCTTACCCGGCGCAGGGCGTCTGAAATGTGCCCATGTTGCGCAGGTTGAAGCCATTTGCGATGCGGAAGATGTGCTGGTGTGGTCGGTTGCGGTTACGCCAACCATTGAAAAACTCAAGGTTTGGGAGTTTGATGGTAAACAGGACTGGAAAAGTTTGCCTGATATCCAGACTCGCGCCAATGAGCCAACGGGTCGTCTGATCCGGTTCTCTCAATTATGCGCAGCGAAAAGCCATACGCTTAACTGATTTAACCTTCATGATGAAACAGGAGTCACCATGTCTGAAACATTGAATGTTGTTACGTTACTGGGAAGTCTGCGCAAAGGTTCGTTTAACGGCATGGTTGCCCGCACACTGCCTAAAATTGCGCCCGCAGGAATGGAAGTGAGCGCGTTACCGTCGATTGGTGATATCCCGCTGTACGATGCCGACCTCCAGCAGGAAGAAGGTTTCCCAGCCAGCGTAGAAGCGCTGGCAGAGCAAATCAGGAAAGCTGATGGTGTTGTTATCGTGACACCAGAATATAACTATTCTGTTCCTGGCGGACTGAAAAACGCCATCGACTGGCTGTCCCGCCTGCCCGATCAGCCATTATCTGGCAAGCCGGTACTGATTCAGACCAGCTCAATGGGCGCTATTGGCGGCGCGCGCTGTCAGTACCATCTGCGTCAGATCCTGGTGTTCCTCGACGCCATGGTGATGAACAAGCCGGAATTTATGGGCGGCGTCATTCAGAACAAGGTGGACCCGCAGACGGGTGAAGTCATCGACCAAAGCACGCTGGACCATCTGACCGGTCAACTGACCGCATTTGGCGACTACATTCAGCGCGTGAAAGCGTAAACGAAAAAGCCCGGCGATTTGCCGGGCTTGTCTTTCTAAAACCAAATAAACAGCGATCAGTGCGCGTCGATAAACACAATCTTGAGTACAAACAGCAGCGCGACAACGATGACGCACGGGCTGAGATCGCGCAAACGTCCGGTCCCGATTTTCATCACGCAGTAGGAAATAAAGCCCAGCGCGATACCTTCGGTAATCGAGAAGCTAAACGGCATCATCACGGCGGTAATGAACGCAGGAACCGCTTCTGTCAGGTCATCCCACTTCACGCGCGACAGGCTTGATGTCATCAGCACACCGACGTAAATCAGCGCACCGGCCGCGGCATAGCCCGGCACCATTCCCGCCAGCGGCGACAGGAAGATAACCAGCAGGAACAGCAGGCCGACAACCACGGCGGTAAGCCCAGTACGTCCGCCGACAGAAACCCCGGAAGAAGATTCAATATACGCGGTAACGGAAGAAGTACCGATAAACGCGCCGGTGACAGATGACACGCTATCTACATACAACGCCTGCTTCATACGCGGGAACTTGCCCTTCGCATCCGCCAGACCGGCTTTATCCGTAACGCCAATCAGCGTACCGGAGGAGTCGAACAGGTTGACCAGCATGAATGAGAAAATCACCCCCGCCAGGCCAATATTAAACGAACCGGCCAGATCGACATGGCCAATAACGGACATCACGCTCGGTGGCGCAGAGACGATACCGTTGTAATGCACATCGCCCAGCATCCAGCCCAGTAACGTGGTAACAATGATGGAGATCAGCACCGCCGCATGAATGTTGCGTGACGCCAGAATCGCGATAATAAAGAAGCCCAGAATACCGAGCAGCACGCTGTGAGACGTCAGGTTGCCGATGGACACCAGCGTGTCTTTGTTCGCCACGATAACACCAGCGTTTTTCAGCCCCATCATGCCGATGAACAGACCAATACCGCTGGTGATCCCCACGCGCAGGCTAACCGGGATATTAGCAATCATCCAGTAACGTACGCGGAAAATTGTCAGCAGCAGCAGACCTACTGCGCCCCAGAAGATAGCGCCCATACCAATCTGCCAGGAGAGGCCCATCGCGCCGACGACCACGAAAGCAAAGAATGCGTTCAGGCCCATTGCAGGCGCAAGTGCGACCGGCAGGTTGGCAAACAGGCCCATCAGGATGCTACCAAAAGCAGCAATAAGACAGGTGGTAACGAAGACGGCGCTGGTATCCATGCCAGCTACGCCAAGAATTTGCGGGTTAACAAAAACGATATACACCATCGTCAGGAAGGTCGTTAAACCGGCGATCACTTCGGTCCGTGCCGTCGTGCCATGTTCGCGCAGTTTGAACACGCGTTCCAGCATCCCCTGGCCAGAAGCCTGGGTTGTGTGTTGTTGACTCATTATCAATTTCCGAACAAGGAGGGAAAATTCGTCGCTATCCTATACCAAAATGCGACAATAGGGTTGGGTTATGAGCAACTTTTTTCATTGATTTTGCTTATACGGCAACGATTGCGTGGCCCAATAATGCATTACGAAAACGTTAAACTTGTTAAAATGGAAATGACATGTCCCAGATAGAAGCCGTATTTTTTGACTGTGACGGTACCCTTGTAGACAGTGAAGTGATTTGTTCTCGCGCGTATATCAGCATGTTCCAGGCGTTCGGCATTACGCTCGATCTTGAAGAAATTTTTAAACGCTTCAAAGGGGTAAAGCTGTACGAGATCATCGACATTATCAACGAAGAGCACGGTGTTGAACTGGCAAAAGCCGATTTAGAACCGGTTTACCGCGCTGAGGTCGCACGTCTGTTCGATACGGAACTGGAAGTGATCGCTGGCGCTAATGCGCTACTGGACAGTATGACGGTGCCCATGTGTGTAGTGTCCAACGGTCCGGTCAGTAAAATGCAGCATTCGCTGGGTAAGCTGGGCATGTTGCACCATTTTCCTGATTTATTGTTCAGCGGTTACGATATCCAACGCTGGAAGCCCGATCCGGACCTGATGTTCCATGCGGCAAAAGCGATGGACGTCAACGTTGAGAACTGCATTCTGGTCGATGATTCCAGTGCCGGCGCGCAGGCGGGGATTGCTGCGGGAATGGAAGTATTCTATTTCTGCGCCGATCCGCACAACAAACCGATCGATCATCCAAAAGTGACGACTTTTACCGATTTGGCACAGCTGCCGGAATTGTGGAAAGCGCGCGGATGGGATATTACGCGTTAACTAAAATGCCGGATGGCGCTAACGCTGATCCGGCCTAGTTTCTACGTTTTTATTACTCTTTCGGATCTTTCCCCGCCAGCAGCTTATCCAGTTCATCTCCACCTACGTGACGGAAATCTTGTCCCTTCACGAAGTAGAAGATGTATTCGCAGATATTCTGGCAACGGTCACCGATACGCTCGATGGAACGGGCGCAAAACAGCGCGGTCAGCACGCTTGGGATAGTACGCGGATCTTCCATCATATAAGTCATCAGCTGACGCACGATGCCTTCATATTCCTGGTCAACTTTCTTATCTTCACGATAAATACGTACCGCTTCGTCCAGATCCATACGCGCAAACGCATCCAGCACGTCATGCAGCATCTGCACAGTGTGGCGGCCCAGTGATTCCAGGCTGACCAGCAGCGGCTGATGCTGATGCGAGAATTTCTCCAGCGCGGTGCGACAAATTTTGTCCGCCACGTCGCCAATACGCTCCAGCTCGGCGATGGTTTTGATAATCGCCATCACCAGGCGCAGGTCGCTGGCGGTCGGCTGACGTTTGGCAATGATACGCACACAGGCTTCGTCGATCGCCACTTCCATCATGTTGACGTTCTTATCGCCTTCAATGACGCGCTTCGCCAGTTCGCTGTCCTGGTTATGCATGGCGGTAATCGCATCAGAAAGCTGCTGCTCGACCATGCCGCCCATGGTCATCACCTGGGTACGGATGCTTTCCAGTTCGGCATTGAACTGGCCGGAAATATGTTTATTTAGGTTAAGGTTATCCACAACAAGCTCCTGAATCAGCCGTAACGACCGGTGATGTAGTCTTCAGTTTGTTTCTTCGCGGGCTTGGTGAACAGATCGTCCGTGTTGCTGAACTCAATCAACTCGCCCAGGTACATAAATGCCGTGTGATCGGAACAACGTGCCGCCTGCTGCATGTTGTGGGTCACGATAACAACGGTGTAATCCTCTTTCAGTTCCGTGATCAGCTCTTCGATACGCCCGGTAGAGATCGGGTCGAGCGCTGAACATGGCTCATCCAGCAGAAGCACTTCCGGGCGAATGGCGATGCCACGCGCAATGCACAGACGCTGCTGCTGACCACCAGAGAGAGAGTACCCACTCTGATGTAATTTATCTTTGGTTTCGTTCCACAATGCGGCCTTGGTCAATGCCCACTGCACACGCTCGTCCATATCCGCACGAGAGAGCTTCTCAAACAGACGCACGCCAAACGCGATGTTGTCGTAGATGGACATCGGGAACGGCGTCGGCTTCTGGAATACCATCCCCACTTTGGCACGCAGCAGCGCGATATCCTGGGTATTGGTGAGAATATTGTCGCCATCCAGCAGGATTTCACCTTCCGCACGCTGTTCCGGGTACAGCTCAAACATTTTGTTGAACGTACGAAGCAGCGTCGATTTACCACAGCCTGACGGCCCGATAAACGCCGTAACCTGGTTTTTAGCAATATCCAGGTTGATGTTCTTCAGGGCATGGAATTTGCCATAGTAGAAGTTCAAATCACGAACCTGAATCTTACCCGGAGCAGTATCAACCATACTCATTTCAATCTATTCCTCATCCGGCGCCGCATCAGCCACGCCGTAAAAATTAACCGTGTTTCTTCTTCGCGAAAATGACGCGCGCCAGAATGTTCAGTAGCAGTACGCACAGGGTAATAATCAGTACCCCAGCCCAGGCCAGTTGCTGCCACTCAGCAAACGGGCTCATCGCAAACTTAAAGATAGTGACCGGCAGGTTGGCGATAGGCTGCATCATGTCGGTGCTCCAGAACTGATTGGAGAGCGATGTAAACAGCAGCGGAGCAGTTTCACCGGCAATACGCGCAATGGCCAGCAGGACACCTGTAATAATGCCCGAGACAGATGCCTTCAGGGTGATCGCAGAAATCATCTTCCACTTCGGTGTACCCAGCGCATAGGCAGCTTCACGCAGGCTGTCCGGCACCAGTTTGAGCATGTTCTCCGTGGTACGAATCACAATGGGCACCTGCAGCAGCGCCAGCGCGATAACGCCCGCCCAGCCGGAGAAGTGTTCCATTTTTGCGACCACAATGGTGTAAACGAACAGACCGACCACAATTGATGGCGCAGAAAGCAGGATGTCATTGATAAAGCGGATGACCTCAGCCAGCCAGGACTTACGCCCGTACTCAGCCAGGTAGATGCCCGCCATAATACCCAGCGGGGTGCCAAACACGGTCGCCCACAGGATCAACAGTCCGCTGCCCGCCAGAGCGTTCGCCAGACCACCACCAGCCGTATTCGGCGGCGGCGTCATTTCGGTGAACAGCGCCAGAGACATACCGTCAATACCACGGGTAATCGTGGACATCAGGATCCAGATCAGCCAAAACAGACCAAACGCCATGGTCGCCATAGAGAGCGTGAGCGCGATGCGGTTCTTCAGGCGGCGGCGCGCCTGCATTTTACGGCGGGATTCCGCAAGCGCAGTGGTGTTTTGCATTTCAAGCGTAGCCATTAGCGTGCCCCCTCGTTCTTCGCAAGGCGCATGATCATGAACTTAGACGCAGCCAGTACGATGAAGGTGATCACAAACAGAATCAGCCCCAACTCCATCAACGCAGCAACGTGCAGCCCTGATTCCGCTTCGGCAAATTCATTCGCCAACGCAGAGGTAATACTGTTGCCCGGCATATACAGCGATGCACTGTCGAGCTGATAGGTGTTACCGATGATAAAGGTCACCGCCATGGTCTCACCAAGTGCGCGGCCCAGACCCAACATCACGCCGCCGATCACGCCATTTTTGGTGAACGGGAGGACGATGCGCCAGATAACTTCCCAGGTGGTACAACCGATGCCGTAGGCTGACTCTTTCATCAGCACTGGCGTTTGTTCGAACACGTCGCGCATAACCGCCGCAATGTAAGGAATAATCATGATGGCGAGGATCACACCCGCAGCCAGAATCCCAATACCAAACGCCGGACCAGCAAACAGCGCGCCAACAAACGGAATGTTGGAAAGGATGTTACCGACCGGTTCCTGGAAATAAGTCGCAAACAACGGAGCAAAGATAAACAGGCCCCACATGCCGTACACGATACTTGGAATTGCCGCCAGCAGCTCAATGGCGATCCCCAGCGGGCGACGCAGCCAGCCGGGCGCAAGTTCAGTCAGGAACAAGGCAATGCCGAAACTCACCGGAACGGCAATCAGCAGTGCGATAAGCGAGGTGACCAGCGTACCGTAAATCGGTACTAATGCACCGTAGATATCATTTGGCGCATCCCATTCTTTGGTCCACAGGAAGGAGAAACCAAATTTCTGAATGCTTGGCCAGGAGGAGATAACCAGAGAGACAATAATGCCACCCAACATCAATAGCACAATCAGCGCAGCCAGTTTTACCAGCGCGCTGAATATCATGTCACCCTTTTTACCCGGTGGGTTAAAAGCAGGCTTTGTTGCAGCCATAAATCACTCTTTAAGTTTGGGCCAGGAAGCACGCATTTTATCGTGCTTCCCGGCTAAGGTAATGCCATACCCTAAATAATCCGAGTTGCAGCAAGGCGGCAAGCTTGTGAATCCCCAGGAGCATAGATTTACTATGTGACTGGGGTGAACAAGCACAGCCAACACAGCTGCGGCTCGAAGTATGACGGGTATTTAGTACAGCGCTTTACCGCTGCTGTCTTTCACGTTGGTTTTCCATGCAGCACGAACCTGCTCAACCACGCTGTCCGGCAGGCTGGCATAATCCAGGTCATTAGCCTGTTTGCCGCCATTTTTGTACGCCCAGTCGAAGAACTTCAGCACTTCAGCACCCTGCTCAGGTTTTTTCTGCTCTTTATGCACCAGGATGAAGGTGGTGGAAGTGATTGGCCACGCATCGTCACCTTTCTGGTTGGTTAGATCCTGAGCGAAGGTTTTGCTCCAGTCAGCACCTTTCGCAGCGTTAGCAAAGTTCTCTTCGGTCGGGCTTACCGGTTTGCCATCGGCAGAAACCAGTTTGGTGTAAGCCAGGTTGTTCTGCTTAGCGTAAGCGTACTCAACGTAGCCGATAGAGCCAGGCAGACGTTGTACGAATGCGGCGATACCGTCATTCCCTTTACCGCCCAGGCCGGTCGGCCAGTTAACGGTAGAACCGGAACCAATTTTCGATTTCCACTCTTCATTCACTTTTGCCAGGTAGCTGGTGAAAACGAAGGAAGTACCTGAACCGTCAGCACGGCGCACAACGGCGATATTCTGCGAAGGCAGCTTCAGACCCGGGTTCAGTTTGGTGATGGCTTCATCATCCCACTTCTTAATTTTGCCGAGGTAAATGTCACCCAGCGTTTTGCCGTCAAGCACCAGCTCGCCGGATTTCAGGCCAGGGATATTCACCGCCAGCACTACACCACCGATCACGGTCGGGAACTGGAACAGGCCTTCTTGATTGAGTTTTTCGTCAGACAGCGGCGCATCTGAGGCACCAAAATCAACGGTATTCGCAGTGATTTGTTTTACACCACCGGAGGAGCCGATACCCTGGTAGTTTACTTTGCTACCGGTCTCTTTCTGATAGGTATCTGCCCATTTGGCATACACTGGCGCAGGAAAAGTTGCACCTGCACCCGTCAGGCTCGCTGCGGCAAAGGCAGAGAACGCGCTCATGGATAAGGTCGCGGCGACAACAGTTGCGACAGTGGTACGCATAACTTTCATAATGTCTCCTGCACGGTTTTCGTAAATTGTTGTTTGAGTTGCTACTGTGAGCAAAATAGGACAAACAGGTGACAGTTAAATGTACGAAATATGACAGTTTTATGACAGATAAAATCAACTTACAACCATTTGAATTTTAAAGATATTTTTAAACATGAAAAACAGAGGTGTTAAAGACGTATGACAGCGACTGTCACAAAACAGTCGCCAGGAGATCGGTGTGTGAACGCAATTGTTATTTTGTATATTCAATCGTAAATTCGGAGTCAGCGTTGGCGGTGCCCGGCATGATGGTATCGCTGATTGCAATGTAGCGAGCCATAAATTGCATATCTGCCGTTCCGGCAACAGGATCAATATCAGCGCTCTTAGACGTTGTGTACAATGGCACCTGTGAACCATCGCCCAGATTATAAATGCGGATAGCCACCCCCGACGCGGCAACGGCCTGGCCAGTCCCCGTATAATCGCCAGGGCTTGCCCCAGCAACCGGAGTACCAATCGCCAGATCGCCATTACCGTTAGCCGCTTCTGTACCGTCAAAACGAACCGCCGCTTTACTATAGGTATCAGGGCATTTCTCAAGACGGATATGAAATTCGGTCTGCATCGCGGTAGAACCTATACCTGAAAATGCGGTTCTGTTGACTTTACCTAATGCCACATTCTGATTAGCGGTATCTGCAGTTACTTCACAGGCGCTGTCAATAACTTCACCGAGAAAATGTACGGTGCCATCAGAAGCCAGCGTATTTCCTGCCATAAAAAATGAAGATACCACTAGCGTCGTTTTTAGTATTCCTTTCATCATGTTGATTCCCGTTATTAATAAAATAGGATTAGATTAGTTCGTTATTTCCAGCGTGATCGTTGCGTAGGCTTCAAATGTACCAGGTTGAGGCCGTGCTCCCGTCGCGCTGGCAGGCGCGGCAGAAAAAGTCAATGAGTTAGTCTCGGCGCCGGCATTATTGACGCCCATATCCATATCCATTTTTCCGCCTGTCACCTTAACCATCTGATCCCATTTGTCATAAATCATAATTCCGACATCATCATTACCCAGGACTTTCATCATATTTGCGCTGGAATCAACGGGATCCGCATTAAATGTTGAATAGACGATATTCTCATCCAACATTCCGGTACATTTCACCTGAACCGTTTTGGTCACTTTATGGCCTGCAGCAGCGGTGCCTTGCGTTGTCGAAAAATCCGCTACGGGGATCTTACCGAAATTCACCTCTATCACCTGGCCGGAATCAATTTCACAACTCTGCGGCGCCACGATATCGCCAACAATTCTGATTTCTGCCAGTTTGTCGGTGCTGGCAACGGAGGAGCTAGCATCAAGCCCCCCGTATAAATCAGCCACAATAGAGCCAGGAATGGCGACCTGACCAACAAACGGTTTATTAATAAGGAAAGAGACTTTGACTTCAGACCCGGTATCCAGCGTTGCAGCATCGCCCTCAACGGTATCGGTATAACAACCGGTCCCCTCGATGACCACATTAGGTTCAGCCTCAAAGGGAACCGCAATAAGGCCTCGCCCATGAACCTTAATCGACGTTGCAATACTCAGGTTATCGTTGAGCGTATAGTACGTGTAACCGTTTTTAGTGGTATCAATACTCAAAGGCGAACGGGCGGTATAATAAATATTACGAAATATCGATGAAAAGTGGGTCAGACAGCTACAGCTAACCAAATACGATTGTGACGATGTTAATGTCTCCAGATCCCTGACTTCTGTTCCGGCTTTATTTTTTTCTGCAGGAATCTTGGCGTTATTGAGATTAAGGTCATAAATATAAGTCCCTTTGTCCGTATGACAAATACCATCGCCAGCCCGGCAAACAGGTGAAATCAGAACCATAAAGCAAGAAGATAATATTATTGTCCATAAACGCATAATTAAATTCCTTATTGGCAAGTGACGGCTTGCTGCACCAGTTCAGCATTCTCTGGTTTATTACCCAGCGTATAATTAACAGCACATGTTGTTGCTTTATCACCGCCCCAGCTTAGGGTGAAACGACCGTTTTCCGGCATCCCCGACAAATAGAGTTCGCCGTTATCGCCGACAATCCCGGTTACCGTTCCAGAATCCAGCTCCGCCGACGCCATCGCGCCAAACGGCGCAGGTTTGCCATTCGCCTGCATCACATTAAACAACACGCGATAACCGACATGCGTCACAAACGCCGCCTTCACCACGGCGCCGCGCGTTGGCACCAGATTGACTACAGTGCTATCCAGCTCAATATTGGCTTTGGCAAAATAGTTGCTGTCAATTGCCACGCGGTTTTCGTCGTACGGGTTAAGCTGCGTTTTCACCGTATAGCCCCGCCAGTCTGTAGCAACCCCGGTCGTGTTTTCTACGGTAAGGCCATCAGCGCCCGGCGCTTCCACCAGCGCGACGGTTTCCCCCAATTCCTGAGAGAAGGTCACACCGCCACTGTGAACCAGGATGCCGCCGCGCGCACCATAGTTCAGCGTCTGTGAATCACGGCTCCAGGCATAACCGCCGTTTACTGAACCATAAGTACCGTCATATCCCATGCTGGCATTCCCGCCATAGGTATCTTCCGGTGAGCTGGTCCAGGATTCCTGCACGTTATAGGAAAGATTGTGGCCCTCCAGCAACGTGCCGCCAACGCCAGCCTGCATTGTGCTGTCGTTATGATTATTTTGCGTCATCGAGTAGTTAACGTAGCTGCTCTCCATCGCCCCTGAAAGCGGGATGGAAACCGTCAGCATGAATATCTGTTCGTGATCGCTGTCATCGTTGTCGTTTTTATTATTGCTACCGGAAGAACGATTCGCAGTGTCGGTATAGTTCCACGACGCGTTCCACGAAATTCGCCGCCAGCTGTTGCTATAGCCAAACTGCACCAGGCGCTCGACTTCATCCGTTTGCCAGTATTGCTGACGGCTTAATGTCAGATAAATATTGCCAAAACCGGGGCCAAATGATTGCGTCCAGGTTCCTTCCAGGCGGCTACGGCGGTTGCCCGTCACCCAGAAATCAGAGCTGTTGTCCTGCCGCGATGCCCACTCGCCGAGTGTGTAATAGCCTTCCGTGGAATAACGGTACCCCACCAGACGGAAACTGGTGTCGGTATCATCAAAACGTTTGGAGTAGAGAAAACGGTAAGACTGGCCGCTTTCATTATCACCATCGTCAAAGTGTGAACGGGCGTGGGTCACATCAAACGATACGGCCCCGATCGACCCCATATCTTTACCCATACCAAGCGCGGCGGAAGCATAATCTTCCGCAACCTGCGTGCCGCCATAGAGCGTTAATCCCCATGGCAGGCCATGCAACACCTGCGCCTGAACGACGTTAGGGGTAAATCCGCTTTCATCGCGCATTTCACCGACGCTAATATCAAAATCGGTCTGGCCTTCACGCTTCAGTATCGCCAGCGACGCGTACGGCTGGGTAAAGTGCTGCTCGCTACCGTCTTCTTCTTTTATGGTGACATCAAGATCGCCGCCGCCGCTGGTGGTGTTCAGGTCGGTGATCTCGAAAGCGCCCTGCGGCACGGCTGACTGATAAATGACATATTTATTCTGCCGGATGATAACAGTGGCGTTACTTTTCGCCACCCCGCGAACCACTGGCGCAAACCCGTTCTGGCTCGACGGTAGCATGTCATCGTCGGTATAGAGTCTGACCCCGCGGATCTGGGCGCTGTCAAAGACATCACTCGCCGTCCAGGTGTCGCCGACCATAATCTGGCTGCGCAGCGCGGCGATATCGCGCTGGACATAGCTACTGATGGAGTGATATTCCGTGTCGCTGCCAGTAGCGCTTAGCGTACTGTAGTTACGCAACCGCCATGCCCCCAGGTTAATCCCATTACGCAGGTTTAGATAATAAGAGTCATCGTTCCCATTGTCGTAATTAGACTTTACCGTGTGCGATCCGGAAAAATCATAATTGACCATCATCGCATTGATGCCCTCATCCCAGCGTGATGGGCTGATATAGTCATAGGCCGCCGTGTTCAGATAGATCTGTGGAACAGATATATTTAACGCCAGCTTATTTGCATCTAATAACCAGGTAGAGCCACCAATTAACGGAACGGGATTCACGCAGGCTGTATTATCGACATCCTGCAAACCTTTCACTGCGTCTACCTTGACACCATACGACGACAATACCTCCTTAACCGCGACAAAGCAGGGATGCAGGTCGGCATCCGGTTGATCCTGCACAAAGGTCACATCCCGTCGTTCAAACAGTTTCCCGTTAATGACGATATCGACCTTATAATCGCCCGGCGGCAACGCGTTGGAACGGTTAAACTGATGAATATCCACGTCCACGGGGTGATCGATTTCCAGCAAACCAGGGTTAAACAGCGTTTCACTGGCCATTGTCGGGAAAGCGATACTTAGATATGCACCTGAAATCAAGACGAGGCAAAGACGAGGGTGAATCATCAAGATATCCTTATCGCAAAACTAAAGCGCTTGCTTAACAGGGCTACTAATCGCGCCATAATCATTAATAAAACGCCAGACTAAAGAGTGACCCGCAACACCAGCAGGTAAATCCAGCGTTAATTTTTCAAAAGGCTTTATCATATTCAATGGAATATCTTTACCATCTACAGAGACATCCATGATATTCATATGAATAGGACTATTATTTTCTACAACCAGTTTACTTCCCTGCCGATACCATTTGACTTTAGCTACCGCTTTTTCAGGGATAAGCGTAATAGAGGCTGGGCGCCAGAATAACTTGATACGCGTTTTAATTGCGATCTCAAGCGTACTGCTATCTTTATTTTTACTGGATGGCGGAATGTTTTTCACGTTAAACCAAAAAACAGATTCACGATCCTTTGGCAACTCACCTTCTGTTTTAATAATACGCAGCACTTTTTCCTGACTCGGCTCAAGACGAGAAACAGGAGGAATTACGGTAAAAGGTGGTTTGCTCTTATCATCCTTACTGAAAGGATCAACCCATACTTGTATTAGATAAGGCAAATCAACTTCTTTATTGTAAATAGAAATAGTAGAGTCAGGCTCGCTGCCATGAAAGATGACGCGAGTTCCACCGACAACAATACCTGCCAAAGCAGAGGGAAGATTAAGGCACAGGAGTGCCAGAATAAATATTTTTATTCCACGAGCAAACATAAACATACTCATCCCTGGATAAAAAAGACGCCAGACATTTATACAACCACAGTTGTTCATAATGACAGGCGTCAATAAATTAATAAAAGACGATTAAAAAGAACGAATCTTATTTTTGATATTCAACCGTAAACTGAGAATCTGCGTTAGCAGTACCCGCTGTGACGGTTGCGTTAGTGGCAATATAACGAGCGATAAACTTCATGGAAGCCGTACCCGCTGTGGTATCAATCGTGCTGTATGCAGAATCGTTGTACAGTTTAACCTGAGAGTTATCCGCGCGGTTGTAAATACGGATCGCTACGCCAGATGCCGCGATGGCTGCGCCAGTACCTGTGTAATCACCAGGGGTAGAGCCATTAGCAGGGTTACCGATAGCCAGGTCGCCATTACCGTCAGAAGCTTCATTACCATCAAAACGAACAGCAGCCTTGGTATACGTGGCCGGGCACCCGGTCAGATCGATATGGAATTCGGTAGGTGCAGCGGTACTTCCCACGCCAGCAAATGCCGTTTTGTTAACTTTGCCTAAATTAACGTTTTGATCAGCGGTTTGTGGCGTGACCTGACAGGTGCTGTCAACTACTTCGCCAAGGAAGTGAACGGTACCGTCAGATGCAAGAACATTACCAGCAAATACTGTGGAAGACAGAACCAGCGCACCTGCAATTAAATTAAGTTTCATTATAACCCCATTAATAATATTATATCCCTGTGCTTTACTTATATTTCAATAATAAAACACACCATCCTTACGGCGGCGAAGATTACACTTAAGAATAAGGATTACAATAAATTTATTATCAACCCTGGCTGTTATAAATCAATAAATAAATATAAACAATACATCATTTATTAAATATTATTTTTCATGATATACAAAAATGGCTATTTTAAATACATCAGTCTATAAAATTAAGAATTCATCAATATCATTATTCTGCAACAACCTAAAAATGATTATTTCTTGCGCACTTTAACAAATAAAATACATTCACCAGATAAACGCAATTAAGTATAAAGTTATCTAGGCAAATAAATATAAAAAACAGGATGTTTGTAACAAAAAATGACAGGGGAGACAAAGAAATATGACAGACAGATATAAAAAAAGCTGCTGATTTCTCAGCAGCTTTTGTTGGTGAACAATTACTCTACGGTAACCGACTTCGCCAGGTTACGCGGCTGGTCCACATCTGTACCTTTAATCAGCGCCACGTGATACGCCAGCAGTTGCAGTGGAACGGTGTAGAAGATCGGCGCAATTACCTCTTCCACATGCGGCATCTCGATGATGTGCATGTTTTCGCTACTGGTAAAGCCAGCATCCTGATCGGCAAAGACGTACAACTGACCGCCACGGGCACGAACTTCTTCAATGTTGGATTTCAGTTTTTCCAGCAGTTCGTTGTTCGGTGCGACCACGATAACCGGCATATCCGCATCGATCAGCGCCAGCGGACCGTGCTTCAGTTCGCCTGCGGCATAAGCTTCAGCGTGAATATAAGAGATCTCTTTCAGCTTCAGCGCGCCTTCCAGCGCAATCGGATACTGATCGCCACGGCCCAGGAACAGCGCATGGTGCTTGTCAGAGAAACCTTCCGCCAGAGCGGCAATGCGTTTGTCCTGGGACAGCATCTGCTCAATACGGCTCGGCAGCGCCTGCAGACCATGAACGATCTCTTGCTCAATAGACGCATCCAGACCTTTCAGACGAGACAGCTTAGCCACCAGCATCAGCAGAACGGTCAACTGAGTGGTAAAGGCTTTCGTGGAGGCCACACCGATTTCGGTACCGGCGTTGGTCATCATCGCCAGGTCGGATTCACGCACCAGAGAAGATCCCGGTACGTTACAGATAGCCAGCGAGCCCAGATAGCCCAGCTCTTTAGACAAACGCAGACCCGCCAGGGTATCCGCCGTTTCACCAGACTGGGAAAGGGTGATCATCAGGCTGTTACGACGCACGGCAGATTTGCGATAGCGGAATTCGGAAGCGATTTCGACATCACAAGGAATACCGGCCAGCGACTCAAACCAGTAACGGGACACCATACCGGAGTTGTATGACGTACCACAGGCGATAATCTGGATATGCTCAACCTGAGACAGCAGCTCATTAGCACGCGAACCCAGCTCGCTTAAATCCACTTCACCGTGGCTAATGCGCCCGGTCAGCGTATTTTTAATCGCGTTCGGCTGTTCGTAGATCTCTTTCTGCATGTAGTGGCGATAAATACCTTTTTCGCCCGCGTCATATTGCAGATTCGATTCGATATCCTGCCGTTTCACTTCCGCGCCAGACTTGTCGAAAATAGAGACCGAACGACGGGTCACTTCCGCGATGTCACCCTCTTCCAGGAAGATAAAGCGACGGGTTACCGGCAGCAGCGCCAGCTGATCGGAAGCAATAAAGTTTTCCCCCATACCCAGACCAATCACCAGCGGGCTACCAGAACGAGCAGCCAGCAGCGTTTCCGGGTTACGGGTATCCATGATCACCGTGCCGTAGGCACCACGCAGTTGCGGAATAGTACGCAGTACGGCTTCACGCAGCGTACCACCCTGTTCCAGCTCCCAGTGCACCAGGTGAGCAATCACTTCGGTGTCGGTTTCAGAAACAAAGGTGTAACCACGCGTTTTCAGCAGTTCACGCAGCGGTTCATGGTTTTCAATGATGCCGTTATGCACCACGACAATGTGTTCAGAAACATGGGGATGCGCGTTCGCTTCTGAAGGTTCTCCGTGGGTCGCCCAACGGGTATGAGCGATACCGGTACCGCCATGCAGCGGATGTTCTTCCGCTGCTGCAGTCAGCATCTGCACTTTACCCAGACGACGCAGGCGAGTCATATTGCCTTCAGCATCGACAACGGCCAGACCAGCAGAGTCATAACCACGATATTCCAGACGACGTAAACCTTCGAGAAGGATTTCAGCTACATCACGCTGCGCGATAGCGCCAACAATTCCACACATATTTTTTGATTCCGAATTTAGGCATTGTGCCTGTCGTTGTCGCTGACCTGTTTCCCCTTCGTCTTTCACTCCGTAGCTACGTTGGCTACGCTTGCTCACTGCGGTCACTTACTTTAGTAAGCTCCCGTAGATTCCCAAGCTTGCCGCCTTGCTACAGCGCGAAATACTTTGGGTAATACCCGTATTCCGGGCGCCCCGAGCCTTGTAGAGAGTGGGGTTATTTTTATGGTACTGCTTGTTGAGCGGAGGATTATGTTATCCCCTCGTCTCTTGTCTGCCTGATGGCGCTCACGCTTATCAGGCCTACAGAACGTCACCGCACGCAGGCCACCATCCGGCAAAAACTGAATTACTTTTTCTTCACCGGGCGCTGCCAGCCTTGTTTATGAACCTGAGGCACACGGCTTAATACCAGTTCGTTATCGGCAACATCGCGCGTTACGGTCGTCCCCGCCGCGATGGTGGCGCCTTTACCCACGGTGACAGGTGCCACCAGCTGAGTATCGGAACCGACAAACACATCATCGCCAATAATGGTTTTAAATTTATTCGCGCCATCGTAATTGCAGGTGATCGTACCCGCGCCGATGTTCACGTTATCGCCAATTTCCGCATCGCCCAGATAGGTCAGGTGACCTGCTTTAGAGCCTTTACCCAGACGCGCTTTTTTCATTTCGACGAAGTTACCCACGTGTGCGCCTTCCTGCAGCTCTGCACCAGGGCGCAGACGCGCGAAAGGACCGATGGTGCATGCTGCTTCCAGATGCGCATCTTCCACCACGCTGTACGGACTTAGCTCACAACCATCACCAATCACGCTGTTTTTGATGATGCAGCCAGCGCCAATCTTGACGCGATCCCCAACAGTTACGTTACCTTCAATGATAACGTTAGTATCAATTTCGACATCGCGCCCGTGAATAAGCGTACCGCGAAGATCAAAACGTGCCGGATCGCGCAGCATCACGCCCGCCAGCAGCAGTTTTTCTGCCTGCTCGGACTGATAAACACGCTCCAGACGAGAGAGCTGAAGACGGTTGTTCACCCCTTCCGTTTCACTGATTCGTGCCGGATGTACCGCAGCAATTTCACGCCCTTCCTGATACGCCATCGCAATGATATCGGTGATGTAGTATTCACCCTGCACGTTGTTGTTGGTCAGTTTGGACAGCCAGCGCTTCAGGTCTGCGCCGTTGGCAATCAGGATGCCGGTGTTGATTTCCTGGATTTGACGCTGCTCGTCAGTGGCATCCTTATGTTCAACAATGCCTGTGACTTTACCGTTATCACGCGTAATTCGCCCATAACCGGATGGGTCGTCCAGTTTTACCGTTAACAAGCCGATGCCCCCCTGCGGTTTAGCATCACGCAGGCGACGTAGTGTTTCGGTGGAGATTAGCGGCACATCGCCATAGAGCATTAAAATGTCTTCGTCATCACTAAAGAATGGTGCCGCCTGTTGCATAGCATGACCGGTACCCAACTGCTCGGCCTGCAGGACCCAGTTCAGGTTGCCATCTTTCAGCGTCTGCTTAAGCAAATCACCACCGTGTCCGTAGACCAGATGTACGTGAGTCGCGCCTAATTCATTAGCGGCATCAATGACATGCTGCACCATCGGTTTTCCTGCGAGGGTATGCAGCACTTTAGGGAGATCGGAATACATACGCGTGCCTTTGCCTGCGGCAAGGATCACGACGCTCATAGCATTATTCAACATACACGTCCTGACTGTAATTTGAGAACGAATTTATACCGTTTCACATTGAAAATACTACATTTTTTTCATCGTGAAATGGACCGAAGATAAAACGTTCAATCGGGGAAATTCCCCATCTGATAACTGTCTATTTTCGTCTATATCTACGTCTTTTGTCTCCCCAAAACCAGCAGTCTGCTCTTATTAAAGCCTTAGGTGGATGTTTTTGCTATTTTTTTGCCGCATAAATAAAGAATGACATTAGCGAAGGTATGATTTTAGGCATGCGATTCAGTGGGAAGCAGAAAAGGCAAACACGACAATAACGATGTGAGAGAAAAGAGCAGGGGGGAATTTAACAAATGGCGCTAGCTGATAAACCGCATTACGCATCGCGCCACAGAGCAGGCAGGGAAAGACTAAAAACTCATATTGCTGAACAGGGCGATGATTTTGTTGATCAATTTCATATTGGTATCTCTTTTTTATCTGATTTTATTATGTGATATACATCACAAAAAAAAGAGTCTACGCCTCATTTTTTAACCAATCAATATTTTTTTGATCTAAATCACGAAATAATAAAACTGCTTTTTATTTTCATTTTTGCTGAAACAAAGCCATAAAAAAAGCCAGCCTGGAAACCAGACTGGCCTTGTGTTTTTCAAGCCGGTGTTACATCGCTTTTTTGGTCAACTCGATAACGCGCAGTTTCGCGATCGCTTTGGCCAGTTCCGCAGATGCCTGAGCGTAATCCACGTCACCATGAGAGCTCTTGATATGCTCTTCAGCCTTACGCTTCGCTTCCAGGGCTCTCGCTTCATCGAGATCCTGTCCGCGAATCGCGGTATCAGCCAGTACGGTCACGCTGCCAGGCTGCACTTCGAGAATGCCGCCGGACAGATAGATAAACTCTTCATGACCGAACTGTTTAACGATGCGGATCATACCAGGCTTAATGGCGGTGAGCAGCGGAGCGTGACCCGGGAAAATACCCAGTTCACCTTCACTACCCGTTACCTGGATTTTTTCGACCAGACCAGAGAACATTTGTTGCTCTGCGCTGACGACGTCCAGGTGGTAAGTCATTGCCATATCACCCTCCGATTAAGGCGTTAAAGTTTTTTGGCTTTTTCCACAGCTTCTTCGATGGAACCAACCATGTAGAACGCCTGCTCTGGCAGGTGGTCGTATTCGCCTTCCATGATGCCTTTAAAGCCACGGATGGTGTCTTTCAGGGAAACGTATTTACCTGGAGAACCGGTGAATACTTCCGCAACGAAGAACGGCTGGGACAGGAAGCGCTGGATCTTACGCGCACGTGCTACCACCAGTTTATCTTCTTCAGACAGTTCATCCATACCCAGGATGGCGATGATGTCTTTCAGTTCCTGATAACGCTGCAGCAGGGACTGTACGCCACGCGCGGTGTCGTAGTGTTCCTGACCAACAACCAGCGGATCCAGCTGACGGCTGGTGGAATCCAGCGGGTCAACGGCCGGGTAGATACCCAGGGATGCGATCTGACGGCTCAGTACCACGGTTGCATCTAAGTGCGCAAAGGTGGTTGCTGGCGATGGGTCAGTCAAGTCATCCGCAGGTACGTATACCGCCTGAACGGAAGTGATAGAACCGGTTTTGGTAGAGGTGATACGTTCCTGCAGAACACCCATCTCTTCCGCCAGGGTTGGCTGGTAGCCTACCGCTGATGGCATACGACCCAGCAGTGCAGATACTTCAGTACCGGCCAGGGTGTAACGGTAGATGTTGTCAACGAACAGCAGAACGTCACGACCTTCGTCACGGAACTTCTCAGCCATGGTCAGACCGGTCAGCGCAACGCGCAGACGGTTTCCCGGCGGCTCGTTCATCTGGCCATATACCAGGGATACTTTGTCCAGAACGTTGGAGTCGGTCATTTCGTGGTAGAAGTCGTTACCCTCACGAGTACGTTCACCAACGCCCGCAAACACTGAGTAACCGGAGTGTTCGATCGCGATGTTACGGATCAGCTCCATCATGTTTACGGTTTTACCTACACCCGCACCACCGAACAGACCAACTTTACCGCCCTTCGCGAACGGACACATCAGGTCGATAACTTTGATGCCGGTTTCCAGCAGTTCCTGAGAACTGGACAGTTCTTCATAGGTAGGTGCTGCGCGGTGGATAGCCCAACGCTCTTCTTCACCGATATCGCCTTTCATGTCGATCGGGTGACCCAGGACGTTCATGATACGCCCCAGGGTTGCTTTACCTACCGGGACTTCGATCGGGTGCTCAAGGTCTTTAACTTCCAGACCACGACGCAGACCGTCGGAAGAACCCATGGCGATGGTACGTACGATACCGCCGCCGAGCTGCTGCTGAACTTCCAGCACCAGGCTCTCTTTACCATTCATAACCTCAAGAGCATCGTACACGCGCGGTACGGCATCCTGAGGGAATTCGACGTCAACCACGGCGCCGATTACCTGGACAATTTTTCCAGTAGCCATCTTGAATCCTCTACGAATTAACCTGGTTATACCGCGGATGCACCACCGACGATCTCGGTGAGTTCCTGAGTAATGCTGGCCTGACGAGCTTTGTTGTATACCAACTGCAGCTCTTTAATCAGGCTGCCGCCATTGTCGGTCGCGGCTTTCATCGCCACCATACGTGCGGCCTGCTCGCTGGCCAGGTTTTCTACCACGCCCTGATAAACCTGAGACTCGACATAACGACGCAGCAAGGTATCCAGCAGCGCTTTCGGGTCTGGCTCATACAGGTAATCCCAAGATTTACGCTTCAATTCATCATCATCTGATGCCGGCAGAGGCAGCAGTTGAGTGATGGTTGGCGTCTGAGACATGGTGTTAATAAATTTGTTGCTGACAACGTACAGTTTGTCCAGACGACCTTCGTCGTAGGCCTGCAGCATCACTTTAACCGGACCGATCAGTTCGGACAGGGAAGGGTTATCCCCCATACCGGTTACCTGAGCAATCACGTTACCACCGACGGAATTAAAGAAAGACACGCCCTTAGAGCCGATCATTGCGATATCGCACTGAACGCCTTTATCGGACCATGTTTTCATATCCGCCAGCAGCTTTTTGAACAGGTTAATGTTCAAGCCACCGCACAGACCACGGTCGGTCGACACCACCAGGTAGCCCACGCGCTTAACGTCGCGTTCTTCCAGGTAAGGGTGCTTATATTCCAGATTACCGTTCGCAAGGTGACCAATCACTTTGCGCATGGTCTCTGCATAAGGACGGCTGGCCGCCATGCGATCCTGCGATTTACGCATTTTGGAAGCGGCGACCATCTCCATCGCTTTAGTGATCTTCTGCGTGTTCTGGACGCTTGCGATCTTACTACGTATCTCTTTTGCGCCGGCCATGAGCTTCTCCTCAATGCCTTGCGGTCCGCCCTAGGACAGACCGCCAGACGTTACCAGGACTGGGTTGCCTTGAAGGAATCGAGGATAGCTTTCAGCTTGCCTTCGATTTCATCGTTATAGCCACCGGACTGGTTGATCTCTTGCATCAGCGGAGCGTGGTCACGGTCGACGTAAGCCAGCAGAGCGGCTTCGAAGCTACCGATTTTCGCCAGTTCCACATCTTCGAGGTAACCGCGTTCAGCCGCAAACAGCACCACACCCTGCTGTGCAACAGACATTGGTGCATACTGTTTCTGCTTCAGCAGTTCAGTTACTTTCTGACCGTGGCTCAGCTGCTTACGCGTAGCTTCATCCAGGTCGGAAGCGAACTGAGAAAACGCTGCCAGTTCACGATACTGCGCCAGCGCAGTACGAATACCACCGGACAATTTCTTGATGATCTTGGTCTGCGCTGCGCCACCTACACGAGATACGGAGATACCCGGGTTAACTGCCGGACGAATACCGGAGTTGAACAGGTTGGTTTCCAGGAAGATCTGACCATCGGTAATAGAAATTACGTTGGTCGGAACGAACGCAGAAACGTCACCCGCCTGGGTTTCGATAATCGGCAGAGCGGTCAGGGAGCCGGTTTTACCTTTAACTTCACCGTTGGTGAACTTCTCAACGTATTCCGCGTTTACGCGGGATGCGCGTTCCAGCAGACGGGAGTGGAGGTAAAATACGTCGCCCGGGAATGCTTCACGTCCTGGCGGACGACGGAGCAGCAGGGAAACCTGACGATAAGCAACAGCCTGTTTAGACAGGTCATCGTAAACGATCAGTGCATCTTCACCGCGGTCACGGAAGTATTCGCCCATTGCGCAACCAGCATATGGCGCCAGGTATTGCAGTGCAGCAGATTCAGACGCGGTCGCCACAACAACGATGGTGTTGGACAGTGCGCCGTGCTCTTCCAGTTTACGAACCACGTTAGAAATGGTGGACGCTTTCTGGCCGATAGCCACGTACACACATTTGATGCCGGAGTCACGCTGGTTGATGATGGCGTCGATAGCCATCGCGGTTTTACCGGTCTGACGGTCACCGATGATCAGCTCACGCTGGCCACGACCGATTGGGATCATGGCATCAACAGATTTATAACCGGTCTGCACTGGCTGGTCGACGGACTGACGTTCGATTACGCCCGGTGCGATAACTTCGATTGGCGAGAAGCCATCGTTATCAACCGGACCTTTACCGTCGATCGGGGAACCCAGAGTGTTCACCACACGACCCAGCAGGCCACGGCCAACCGGAACTTCCAGAATACGACCCGTACACTTAACCTTCATGCCTTCGGCGAGGTCAGCGTATGGACCCATCACAACAGCACCTACAGAGTCGCGCTCCAGGTTCAGTGCGATAGCGTAACGGTTACCCGGCAGGGAAATCATCTCACCCTGCATACAATCGGCCAGGCCGTGAATGCGGATAACACCGTCACTTACAGAAACAATAGTACCTTCGTTGTGAGCTTCGCTCACAACATTGAACTGAGCAATGCGCTGCTTGATCAGTTCGCTGATTTCGGTGGAATTCAGTTGCATGCTCCAGTCCCCTTAAGACTGCAAGACGTCTGCAAGGCGCTCAAGACGGCCGCGTACGCTGCCATCAATGACCATATCACCCGCTCGGATGATTACGCCTGCCATTACAGACTTATCGATTTTGCAATTCAGCTTAACTTTGCGTGACAGACGTTTTTCCATCGCTGCACTAATCTTCGTAAGCTGTTCATCACTCAGTGCATTGGCAGAAGTGACTTCTACCTCAGAGATAGCCTCACTGGCTGCACGCAGATGAATAAACTGCTCAAGAACATCCGGGAGCGCATTCAGACGGTTATTTTCAGCCATTACCCTAATCAGGTTTTGGCCGCTTTCGTCCAGCTGCTCACCGCACACGGCGATAAACGACTCAGCGAGCGTTTCTGGCGCCAACGCGCCAGAGAGAAGCTCTGCCATTTGTTCGTTTTTCGTCACCTCAGCGGCGAAAGTCAGCATATCCTGCCAACGGTCAACGCTTTGGTGCTCAACGGCAAAGTCAAAAGCTGCTTTGGCGTAGGGGCGAGCTACCGTAATAAATTCAGACATCAGCCCCTCCCTCCTTACAGTTCAGCGACAAGTTTGTCCACGATGTCGCTATTAGCAGCTTCATCCACGGAACGTTCGATGATCTTCTCGGCGCCAGCAACAGCCAGGATAGCAACTTGCTTACGCAGCTCTTCGCGAGCACGTTTACGCTCGGCGTCAATTTCCGCCTGCGCCTGTGCCACGATTTTAGTACGTTCCTGCTCTGCTTCAGTTTTAGCTTCGTCCAGGATCTGAGCACGGCGTTTGTTCGCCTGCTCGATGATTACCTGAGCTTCCGCCTTCGCTTTTTTCAGCTGGTCGGTCGCGCTGGCCTTTGCAAGGTCAAGATCCTTATGTGCTCGTTCTGCGGAAGCAAGGCCGTCAGCAATTTCTTTCTGACGTTTTTCGATGGCAGCCATTAACGGCGGCCATACGTACTTCATGCAGAACAGAACGAACAGGACAAACGCGATGGCCTGGCCGAGGATTGTTGCGTTAAGATTCACAGCACAATGCCTCTATCTAGTTAACGTTCTGATATTGCTCTTAATTCAAGCAACGCTTACTACGCGACAGCAAACATCACGTACAGACCCAGACCTACAGCGATCATTGGGATTGCATCCACCAGACCCATAACGATAAAGAACTGAGTACGCAGCAGAGGAATCAGATCCGGTTGACGCGCTGCGCCTTCCAGGAATTTACCCCCGAGGATGCCGATACCGATCGCAGCACCGATTGCCGCCAGACCCATCATCACAGCGGCAGCAATGTACAGCAGATCCATATTCAGGTTTTCCATGACAGTCTCCAGTTTGTTTCAGTTAAAACGTAGTAGTGTTGGTAAATTAATGCTCTTCAGATGCCATCGACAGATAGACAATCGTCAGAACCATAAATATGAAGGCTTGCAGCGTGATAATCAGTATGTGGAAAATGGCCCACGGCACATTCAGAATCCACTGTGACCACCACGGCAACAGACCAGCAATCAGAATGAAAATCAGCTCACCAGCGTACATGTTACCGAACAGTCGCAGACCAAGAGAGATTGGTTTGGACAGCAGGCTTACCCCTTCAAGGATTAAGTTGATAGGGATGAACGCCCAGTGATTGAACGGCTGCAGCGTCAACTCTTTCGCGAAGCCACCGATGCCTTTCATTTTGATGCTGTAGAACAGAATAAGGATAAATACGCCCAGCGCCATCGACAGGGTGATGTTCACGTCAGCGGACGGAACCACACGCAGAGCCGGCAGGCCAAAGATATGCTCACCGATGTACGGCAGCAGGTCGATAGGCAGCAAATCCATAAAGTTCATCAGGAATACCCAGACGAAAATCGTCAGGGCCAGCGGAGCAATCAGCTTGCTTTTGCCATGGTACATGTCTTTCACGCTACCATGCACAAAGCCGATTATCAGCTCAATCGCAGTCTGAAATTTACCTGGTACGCCACTGGTCGCCTTTTTGGCAACACTACGGAACATTAACAGGAACAACAGACCCAGAACCACCGAGAAGAAAATGGAGTCAATATTGAGCGTCCAGAAGGTGGCTGGGGGGTTGTGCGGATCCACCAGCGAGAATGTACGTAGGTCCAACTGAAGGTTATTCAGATGGTGTCCTATGTAATCCTGCGGCGTCATATTTTCTGAAGCCATGATGCCTTTACCCTTTGTTGTTAATTACAGCCGGCGCCAGTATCTGAACCACCAGCACCAAAACCCACGTAACGATCAGCGGCACGAATACCGCTTTCAAAACAGCCAACGCCACCACCAGCAACACCAGCATAGCTAACACCTTGAAGGCTTCGCCGAATGCGAACGACCAGGCTACCCGACCTTTCGCTGGTGTATGCACCTGGTGACGCCAGGCGAATATCATAAACAACACGTTGGGCAGTAACACTGCCAATCCTCCGCACAGTGCGGAGATGCCCCAGAAGGGGTCTTTGAGGCTAAACAGCAATCCACTTGCTATTACCGCCAGAAGCTGTGTGAGCAAAAGCTTACGAGCAACGTTTCGACTCAAGAGCGACATAGACATCACGTGTTTACTCCTGCTCCCTTCGAGGTATGCCGCGTGTCGTATAAAACGTTCTTTATGGCTTAGAGTCAAGCATCAAAAAGCGGTCAAATTATACGGTGCGCCTTCGTGATTTCAAACAATAAGTAGCTAAAAAGTGAATAAATGTTTAAATATTTTTCGCTGCGCCACATTTATTACTTTTTGGCAAACTGTGAACGATCATGCAAAACTGCAAATGCCGCGAAAACACTAGCGTTAAAGCGTGCACCAGATCACATATTGAACATATTCCCCTTCGCATAATTTATTTACGTGGCAAATGGTGCCATTTCATCTTTTTGATATTTAAGCGTAAAAAGCGACACTATTTCAAAAACAACGCCTAACAACAAAAGAACCACTGATTGACATTTATAATAAAAAATTAACACAAACGGTGGTTCTTAGGTTCTATTTTTAGCAGACTGATATTTTCACAGTTGACTTGTTTCGCTTTTAACAAAAAACGGTACGTTATAGTTATGATGCAAAACCGTAAGGTAGAGGTGAAATGTGACAGCATTTCGCCACACTACCCTCTATAACTTTTAACACCTGAATAGACGTTTTTTCTCTATTTTTTTTGATAAAAATTAAATTTTGTTTGGCTTAATAACCACCAAATGACGTTCGCCATCCAGTTGCGGAACGCGCAATTTTTCAACTGACTCGACGCAAAATTCTGCAGGCAACGAGGCTATTTCATCTTCAGGCAACTGCCCTTTGAGTGCATAAAAGCGTCCGTTCTGGCCAGGCAAGTGATGACACCAGCTCACCATATCATTGAGGGACGCGAAAGCACGGCTAATCACCCCATCAAATGGCGGCTCTGAAGGAAATTCTTCAACCCGACTTTGCACAGGCGTGATGTTAGTAAGACCAAGCTCATGCTGCACCTGACGTAAGAAACGGACCCGTTTTCCCAGGCTATCCAACAGTGTGAAATGCGCTTCAGGCCGCACGATAGAGAGCGGAATTCCCGGCAGACCCGGTCCTGTGCCAACATCAATAAAGCGCTCGCCCTTCAGATAAGGCGCAACAACAATACTGTCCAGAATATGGCGCACCAACATTTCGTTGGGATCCCGCACCGACGTCAGGTTGTATGCTTTATTCCATTTGTGCAGCATATCGACATACGCAATCAGCTGATTTTTCTGGTGATCGGTAAGAGAAATACCGGCATCAGCCAGCAGACGAGAGAGTTTGTTGAGCACGGTCATTACCTGTTAATAATCAAATGCCCGATGCGCTTTCGCTTATCGGGCCTACAAATTTGTAGGGCGGGTAAGCGAAGCGCCCCCGCCAAATTAGTGTTATCAAGCGCTGCGACGCAGCATGCCTTGTTTTTTCAGCCATACCAGCAGAATGGAAATGGCGGCAGGCGTTACGCCAGAAATGCGCGATGCCTGGCCGATCGATACCGGTTTGTGATCGTTCAGTTTGGCGATGACTTCATTCGACAAGCCCGAGACCTGGCGATAATCCAGCGTTGCAGGCAACAGGGTATTCTCATTACGCTGTTGTCTTTCGATTTCTTCATGCTGACGGGCGATATACCCTTCGTATTTCACCTGAATCTCAACCTGTTCTGCGGCCTGAGCATCGTCAAGCGCCGGTGCGAATGCAGATAAAGAGGTCAACTGAGCATAGGTCATATCCGGACGACGCAGCAGATCTTCACCGCTAGCCTCACGAGATAAAGGTGTTGCCAGGTGAGCGTTCACTTCTGCTGCAGATTCCGCTAATGGGTTTACCCAAGTTGATTTGAGACGCTGGCGTTCCTGTTCGATGCGCTCCAGCTTCTCGTTGAAGCGAGCCCAACGCTCATCGTCCACCAGACCGAGTTCACGACCTATTTCCGTCAGACGCAGATCGGCGTTATCTTCACGCAGCATCAAGCGATATTCAGCACGTGAGGTAAACATGCGGTACGGTTCTTTGGTTCCCAGGGTGCAGAGATCGTCAACCAGCACGCCAAGGTAAGCCTGATCGCGACGCGGCGCCCAGCCGTCTTTCTCAGCAGACAAGCGTGCGGCGTTGAGACCTGCCAGCATGCCTTGCGCGGCGGCTTCTTCGTAACCGGTTGTACCGTTGATCTGGCCAGCAAAGAACAGACCGTGGATGAATTTGCTTTCCAGCGTCGGTTTCAGGTCGCGCGGATCGAAGAAATCGTACTCAATCGCATAGCCAGGACGGACGATTTTCGCGTTTTCCATCCCTTCCATTGAACGAACAATTTGCATCTGCACATCGAACGGCAGGCTGGTGGATATACCGTTCGGGTAAATTTCGTTAGAGGTCAGTCCTTCCGGTTCGAGGAAGATCTGATGCTGGTTGCGATCGGCAAAGCGCATTACTTTGTCTTCGATCGACGGGCAGTAGCGCGGGCCAATACCTTCGATCACGCCAGCGTACATTGGGCTACGATCGAGGTTATTGCGGATCACGTCATGGGTTTTCTCATTGGTATGCGTGATGTAGCACGGCATCTGGCGCGGATGCTGAGAAGCGTCGCCCAGGAATGAGAAGACCGGCATTGGGTTGTCGCTGTTTTGCTGACCTAGCACGCTGAAATCAATCGTGCGTGCATCAATACGCGGCGGCGTACCGGTTTTCAGGCGGCTGACGCGCAGCGGCAGTTCACGCAGACGGCGTGACAGCGGAATAGACGGCGGATCGCCAGCACGGCCGCCGCTGTAGTTGTCCAGACCAATATGAATTTTTCCGTCGAGGAAAGTCCCCACGGTTAATACGACCGCTTTGGCACGGAACTTCAGTCCCATTTGGGTTACCGCACCCACAACACGATCGTTTTCAACAATCAGATCTTCAACCGCCTGCTGGAAGATCATCAGGTTGGGTTGATTCTCCAGCGCGGTGCGTACCGCCTGACGATAAAGCACACGATCGGCCTGAGCTCGGGTAGCGCGAACGGCTGGCCCTTTGCTTGCGTTTAGTATCCTAAACTGAATGCCGGCATGATCGATCGCTTTTGCCATCAATCCACCAAGCGCATCCACTTCTTTTACCAGGTGTCCCTTCCCAATACCGCCAATCGCCGGGTTGCAGCTCATCTGCCCCAGAGTGTCGATATTGTGTGTCAAAAGCAGGGTCTGTTGTCCCATTCGCGCCGCGGCCATTGCGGCCTCGGTGCCTGCATGACCCCCGCCAATGATGATGACGTCAAAAGGATCCTGATAAAACATGGTAATTGCCTCGCATAACGCGGTGTGAAAATGGATTGAAGCCCGGGCCGTGGATTCTACTCAACTTTAGTCGATCGAGAAAGACCTGGGATCCTGGGTATTAAAAAGAAGATCTTTTTATTTAGAGATCTGTTTTATTGTGATCTCTTATTAGGATCGCCACTCTCTGTGGATAAGAGCGATCCTTTGAATAAGATCAACAGGTTGCTGAGGATCATTAGCTGTGAATGATCGGTGATCCTGGTCCGTATAAGCTGGGATCAGAATGAAGGGTTATACACAACTCAAAAACTGAACAGCCGTTATTCTTTGGATAACTACCGGTTGATCCAAGCTTTTAACCAGAGTTATCCACATAAAAAAGTGCGATCTTTACAAATATCTGAGCAATGGATACCAAGATCCCAACCAAATTTCAGCCGGATCTTCCGGAATTTCATGTTCCAGCACGTTGATCTTCAGCGTTTCGCCGATCTGTTTTGCCCCACAGGCTTTCAGTTCTGCTTCCAGCTTGTCGATTGCGCCGCAAAAGGTGTCATATTCACGACTGCCGATGCCGATTGCGCCAAAGTGTACTTGTGACAGGTCCGGTTTTTGCTCGCGTAATGCTTCATATAAAGGTTGCAGGTTGTCAGGAATGTCTCCGGCACCGTGTGTGGAGCTGATCACCAGCCAGATCCCTTCAGCCGGAACCTCATCCAGCATTGGGCCGTGCAGTATTTCGCTGGAAAAACCGGCGTCGTCCAGCTTTTCTGCCAGATGTTCTGCTACATATTCCGCACTGCCAAGCGTGCTGCCGCTGATAAGAGTGATGTCTGCCATGCTCGCCCACCTTTATAAAGAAGGCGCATTGTACGCTGTGAGCGAGCTGGGATCTACCTGTGGAAAAATGTGGGATTAAAAAAAACGATCACGGCTTGATGGTACGCATGATCGGGTTCTGCAGGACAATCAGGGTTTCAGTGGACTGAATTTCATCAATTGTTTGGATCTTGTTGATAAGTACCTGTTGCAGCGCGTCGATCGACTTGCACATCACCTTAATAAAGATGCTGTAGTGTCCGGTGGTGTAATACGCTTCGGTCACTTCATCAAGACTTTCCAGCCTGGCCAGCGCTGACGGATAGTCCTTCGCGCTTTTCAGGATGATGCCGATAAAGCAGCCGACGTCATAACCCAACTGTTTGGGACTGACATCAATACGCGCACCGGTGATGATCCCGGCCTGCTTCATCTTCTCTACGCGAACGTGAATTGTCCCCGGACTAACGCCAAACTGTTTGGCCAATTCGGCGTAGGCGGTGCGGGCATTTTCCATCAGGGCATCAAGAATGCCGCGGTCCAGATTGTCGATCTGATAATTTTCCATAGGTTTTTCTTATGTAGATTAATGATTCCTTCTATTTTAGATGCTAATTTTAACGAATCAAAATCGAAGTTGGCTTTTTGTTTGTTGATTATTGAATATTACCTCCATTCTGTTGCTTAATCATAGGCAACAGGACACAGGAGTACACATAATGAAAACCGCTTACATTGCCAAACAACGTCAAATTAGCTTCGTAAAATCTCATTTTTCTCGCCAGCTGGAAGAGCGTTTAGGTCTGATCGAAGTTCAGGCTCCGATCCTCAGCCGCGTAGGAGATGGCACGCAGGATAACTTGTCTGGCTGTGAAAAAGCGGTGCAGGTGAAGGTTAAAGCATTGCCAGACGCTCAATTCGAAGTGGTTCATTCACTGGCGAAGTGGAAGCGTCAAACGTTAGGACAACACGACTTTAGCGCAGGCGAAGGGCTGTACACGCATATGAAGGCCCTGCGTCCCGATGAAGATCGCCTCTCCCCACTGCACTCAGTGTATGTTGACCAGTGGGACTGGGAGCGCGTGATGGGCGACGGCGAGCGTCAATTCTCCACTCTGAAAAACACGGTAGAGGCTATCTGGGCGGGAATTAAGGCCACCGAGGCTGCGGTTAGCAAAGAGTTTGGTCTGGCACCGTTCCTGCCAGAGCAGATCCACTTTGTTCATAGCCAGGAGCTGTTATCTCGTTATCCGGATCTTGACGCGAAAGGTCGTGAACGTGCGATCGCAAAAGAACTGGGCGCAGTATTCCTGGTAGGGATCGGCGGCAAGCTCAGTGACGGTCACCGTCATGATGTACGCGCACCGGATTATGACGACTGGAGTTCGTCCTCCGAGCTGGGTCATGCCGGGCTGAACGGTGATATTCTGGTGTGGAACCCGGTTCTGGAAGATGCGTTTGAACTGTCTTCTATGGGGATCCGTGTGGATGCCGACACCCTGAAACACCAGCTTTCTTTGACCGGTGATGAAGATCGCCTGAGTCTGGAATGGCACCAGGCGCTGCTGCGCGGTGAAATGCCACAGACAATTGGCGGCGGGATTGGGCAGTCGCGTCTGACCATGCTGTTGTTGCAATTACCACATATCGGTCAGGTTCAGTGTGGTGTATGGCCGGCACAGGTACGTGAAAGCGTTTCTTCCCTGTTGTAAGAATTAACGCCGCCAGCGTCTGAGCAGGCGGCTTCGCATCCCGGTATCAAAGCGCCAGATATGATCGAAAATGCGCATGATGCCGGGTTTGCCGTGTGCTGACATCGCCACCGCATGAAAACGATGCTGGTGCAATCGCTGTAATTCCCCCACTTTATTGACGACCTCATCGGGCAATCGCTGAGCGATAAAATCAGAGATCACCACCGCATCGGCATCAAACCATTCCCGGCCCTGCATGCGCTCAATAATGGCGCGAAAGCAGCTGGCAATATCGGTACCGCCGCGAAAACGCTGGCTTAAAAAACGGATCGCTTGTTCAATACCTTCCGGGCCAGACAGCTCATAGCGGACCACTTCTGTTGAAAACAGCATAATGAAACAGCGCCGGTTATCGGCCAGGGCGACGCGCATTAGCGCCAGGCAAAAGGCTTTCGCACACTGCTCATTAAACCCGCCCATTGATCCAGACGTATCTACGCAAACAATAAAAGGTCCGCGCGGCTGCTCATCAAAATCCTGATGCACCACCGGACGTTCCGTTACTTTCTCGCGCCATGCCTCGCCGTGCAGACGATAGGTCAACAGCTGCTTTTCCACCAGCCGTCGGTAGAATTCGTATTCCAGTTCAGTAATACCCAGTGTGGCCAGTTCCGGCGGCAACAGGCGCAGGATGTCATCGCTTTGCTGGATGCCATCCACCTGTTCCGGGACGGTGGCGGGTTCCCGCACAAGGGTACGGAAGGTCTCCATGGGCGCATCTTTACGCGGCACTGATTTCGCTTCTCTGGAACGGCCTAACTGTTCAGCCAGACGCTGGAGTTCGGGTTGTTGCGTCAGGAATTCGCCATATTTCACCATCAGTTGATAATCGCCGCGCTTGATTTGACCTGCGCTCATATCCCATAACCGGCCTGCGGCGTTGTCGTTTTCTGCCAGAACGGGTTCCAGTTGCCCGCTGAGAGTCATCCGCTCCTGGACTTCACTAAGTAAATGTTCACGCTCATCTTCCAGCAGTTGCTGATTTAGCGTTGTGGTTTGCACTACCAGACTCAGGCGCCAGCGCTGGAGAAAAAGCGTATGCAGGGCGGGCGTAAAGGTACTGTTGTCATCAACCAGTTGCTGAGCTTGCCCGGCCCACGGCGAATGGAGGCGGTGTAATAGCGCCAATATTTGCGGGAGCTGGACTATAAACTGCGCATGTGAGAGGAGTTGGCTTTGTTGGTAACAAATGACCTCTTCCGTCAACTCCGGCGGTACATGGGTATCTTTGAGGCGGCTGCGCAATGACTCGCGCCAACGGGGGATATCGTCAGTAATCGCTTTTTTAAGGCGAGGAAACTTTTTAAAAAACACCACCATCTTTGGAGAAGCCAGCAGGGCGACGATCATCTCTTCGATCATCGCCTCTTCACTGACTGCCAGCATAATATTGAGCGTATCAAGGGTTAGCATTGTTGCGCCTGGCGGATTTGTGCCCCGACATCCTGCAGGCTGGCCTCAATGCGGGCTAACCAGTCGCTATGAATAAACAGACATTTTTGCTGGTCGCTGAATGCGCTGTGCTGCTGGTGCCACTCGTTATCAAGTGCTTCAAGCTGCTGTTTTATCTCATCAGGCATACTCTCTTGCGATGCACCGGGCAGCGCCAGACGAGAGCCTTGCAAACTGACGTCGCGCACAACCAGATGCTGTGCGCTATCGACTTCCATGTTCAGCGTTTGGGCGAAGCCGATCCCGTTTAATTTTCCGCGGATCTCACCGCCTTTGGTCAGCCACATTTCCAGCGCACTACGTTCAAAAGCAATATGGATAACTTCCATATCATGCAGCTTTAAAGGCTTTTGCAGCAGTAATGTTACGACTGAAGATGTGGCTTCCGGGGGTAAATCATAATGAGGACGACGGCTGAACATGCCACCCTGACGGATCACCGTGAATGCCGTTTTGTCGCTTTGCTGCTGCTGGAGCTGGATGCGGCGCTGCACAATGCTGGCCAGACGCGTCAGCATGGCTTGCTGCTGCCAGGCGTGTCCGGTCATCAAAATTTCGAGCTGCTGTTGCATCAGATTCAGGCTTTGCGCGTCGTACCACAAGCAATCTTTCAGCAGGATCAGGTCGATAGGCACAACCGCATCACGTCCGCTGAAGAAGGCGCTGGCCTGAAGTAAGCGAATAGCTTTTTTCCAGCGACGATCGGAGACATAAGGGGCATTCGGTAATGCGTCTAACTGCTGGCGCAGCGTGAAAATAAGCTCAAAGACGCGATCGGGCAGCTTGATGGCGCCAATGTCCTTTTGCCACTGGTAATACTCTTCATCCGTCACCTGTAACGACGCCGGGACCGGGTTGTCACTTTCATCCTGCTGGCTTAACAACATGGAGCGGAAGTTGGCCTTGTCCTGAACTTTATCCAGCCACAGACGGATTAACATACGGTCGTACAGGGCTTCCAGACTGCTGTCTGCTTCAGGCAGTTCGTTGGAGGCGGCCACCAGCAGACGCATCGGGATTTTCTCTTCGTGCGCGCCGTTACGAAAATGCCGTTCGTTAATGGCGGTCAGCAGAGTGTTGAGAATGGCCGGGCCTGCTTTCCAGATTTCATCGAGAAAGACAATTTCAGCTTCGGGTAAGTAGCCCGCCGTTAAGCGTTCATAGCGACCTTCGTCTTTCAGCGCCTGGATAGACAGTGGGCCAAACACCTCTTCTGGCGTAGAGAAGCGCGTCATCAGATATTCGAAAGCACGGGCGTTTTGAAAGGCGAACTTCAGTCGACGGGCGATTAAGCTTTTTGCGATCCCTGGAGGACCTAATAAGAATACGCTCTCGCCGCTTAGAGCAGCCAGCAGGCAAAGGCGAATGGCGTGGCTGCGTTCATAAAGTCCCTTTTCCAGCGCATTGCTCAGACGGGAAATTCTTTCCGCTAATAAATGTGGGTGAGCCATAATGAAGTGGCGTCCTTTCGCCAAATGTACTGCGTAAACTGCGAGTATAGATGCTTCACACCAGTGCAGTAATAGACTGAAGGTGCGCTTATTTTTCTTTGAGCCAGATTAATCTGGTCTCATTTAGGGGTACGATTTTATGATTAATCGTGCATACTGTGCGCCTTTTTGTGGGCCAAGGGACGACGCACACATTTCTTATATATACACCATATCAATCATACTGCACCAAGGCGGCAATGGAGTTTTCTTCTGGGATGGGGGGAATAACGAATGCAGCCCACACGGAGTGGCTTGAGTGATGATGTGTATAAACGAAAGACGAGTCTATGAGCACTGATAATAAACAATCATTGTCTGCGATTACCCTTGCGGCCATTGGGGTTGTCTACGGTGATATTGGTACCAGCCCACTTTATACGCTTCGTGAATGTTTGTCTGGCCAGTTTGGTTTTGGCGTTGAACGTGATGCTGTGTTTGGTTTTCTCTCGCTGATTTTCTGGCTGCTGATCTTTGTTGTCTCCATTAAATATCTGACGTTTGTCATGCGTGCGGATAACGCCGGGGAAGGTGGGATCCTGACGTTGATGTCATTGGCCGGGCGCAATACCTCGGCACGAACAACCTCGATGCTGGTTATCATGGGGTTGATTGGCGGCAGCTTCTTCTATGGTGAAGTGGTGATTACGCCAGCCATTTCAGTGATGTCGGCGATTGAAGGTCTGGAGATCGTTGCTCCGCAACTGGATACCTGGATTGTTCCGCTCTCGATTATCGTGCTGACCCTGCTGTTTATGATTCAAAAACACGGTACCGGCATGGTTGGTAAACTGTTTGCGCCGATTATGCTGCTGTGGTTCCTGACGCTCGCAGTATTAGGCGTGCGCAGTATTATTGGTAATCCGGAGGTACTGCAGGCGCTCAATCCGTATTGGGCGGTGCATTTCTTCCTCGAATTCAAAACGCTGTCCTTTATAGCGCTGGGTGCGGTGGTGCTATCGATTACCGGTGTTGAAGCGCTGTATGCGGATATGGGCCACTTCGGTAAATTGCCGATTCGTCTGGCGTGGTTCTCCGTGGTATTGCCTTCGCTGGTACTGAACTATTTTGGGCAGGGCGCGTTGCTGTTAAAGCATCCTGAAGCGATCAAAAACCCGTTTTTCCTGCTGGCGCCGGACTGGGCATTAATTCCACTCCTGATCCTCGCCGCACTGGCAACGGTTATCGCTTCGCAGGCGGTTATTTCCGGTGTCTTCTCGCTGACGCGCCAGGCCGTGCGTCTGGGGTATTTGTCGCCGATGCGGATCATTCATACTTCGGAAATGGAATCGGGTCAGATCTACATCCCCTTCGTTAACTGGATGCTCTATTTTGCGGTAGTTATCGTGATTGTGAGCTTTGAACACTCCAGTAATCTGGCCGCGGCGTACGGGATTGCGGTAACGGGAACAATGGTACTGACGTCTATTCTGTCTACCACCGTGGCGCGCAAAAACTGGCACTGGAATAAATACTTCGTTTTCCTGATCCTGGTGGCGTTCTTATGCGTCGATGTTCCGCTGTTCTCCGCGAACCTCGATAAACTGATTTCCGGCGGTTGGCTGCCGCTGACGCTGGGTCTGGTGATGTTCACCATCATGACCACGTGGAAAAGCGAACGTTTCCGTCTGCTGCGTCGCATGCATGAGCACGGCAACTCTCTGGAGGCGATGATTGCCTCTCTGGAGAAATCCCCACCGGTACGCGTGCCGGGAACGGCGGTATATATGTCGCGTGCGCTGAACGTCATCCCGTTTGCGCTTCTGCATAACCTCAAGCATAACAAGGTGCTGCATGAACGTGTGATTCTGCTGACGCTGCGTACGGAAGATGCGCCATACGTGCACAACGTGCGTAGGGTGCAGATTGAGCAGTTATCGCCCACCTTCTGGCGCGTAGTGGCCAGCTACGGCTGGCGTGAAACGCCGAACGTTGAGGAAGTGTTCCATCGCTGCGGTCTGGAAGGCTTAAGCTGTCGAATGATGGAAACCTCTTTCTTTATGTCGCATGAGTCGCTGATTGTCGGCAAACGACCATGGTACCTGCGTCTGCGCGGCAAGCTATATCTGCTGCTCCAGCGCAATGCGCTGCGCGCGCCGGACCAGTTTGAAATCCCACCAAACCGGGTTATTGAGCTCGGTACACAGGTAGAGATTTAAGGTAATCGACGCCCTCTTTCATCGCGAAAGGGGGCGTTTTGTTTTGTCCCTCCCAGTTTTCATTTCATCGAATGATAATCCTTGCGAAACGTTTCGATGGCGATCACATTTTCGTAACGTCGCGGTGGTTTTCTGTCCACTCTTCGCACTACACTTATCGTCAGCGAAACGTTTCGCTAGTGGGGAAAGAAAATGAAGAAAGGCACGGTACTCAATTCTGAAATTTCAACGGTGATCTCCCGTCTGGGGCATACCGATACGCTGGTGGTGTGTGATGCAGGTTTACCCATCCCGAACAGCACAACGCGTATTGATATGGCATTAACCCAGGGCGTACCTTCTTTTATGCAGGTACTGGATGTGGTTACACGTGAAATGCAGGTCGAGGCGGCCATTCTCGCGACGGAAATTAAACAACATAATCCGCAACTCCACGAAACGTTGCTCAGCCACATTGAGCAACTGCAACAACACCAGGGAAACACCATAGAAATTCGTTACACCACGCATGAACAATTCAAAAAACAAACCGCAGACAGTCAGGCGGTAATTCGCAGCGGAGAGTGTTCTCCGTATGCGAATATTATTCTCTGTGCTGGCGTCACGTTCTGAGGCCATCATGAACGCATTACTGCAACTCAAAGGGATCGATAAAGCGTTCCCGGGCGTAAAAGCGCTATCCGGCGCTGCGCTGAATGTCTATCCAGGCCGCGTAATGGCGCTGGTGGGCGAAAACGGCGCGGGCAAATCCACCATGATGAAAGTGCTGACCGGGATCTACACCCGTGATGCTGGCTCTTTATTGTGGCTGGGGAAAGAGACCACCTTTAACGGCCCAAAATCCTCTCAGGAAGCCGGAATCGGTATCATCCATCAGGAACTGAACCTGATCCCGCAACTCACTATCGCTGAGAACATTTTTCTTGGCCGTGAGTTTGTGAATCGCTTTGGCAAAATTGACTGGAAGAAGATGTATGCCGAAGCCGATCTGCTGCTCGCCAAACTCAATCTACGCTTTAAAAGCGACAGGCTGGTCGGTGAGCTGTCGATTGGCGATCAGCAAATGGTCGAAATTGCTAAAGTGCTGAGCTTTGAATCGAAGGTCATCATTATGGATGAGCCGACGGATGCGCTCACCGATACCGAAACCGAATCTCTGTTCCGAGTTATCCGCGAGCTGAAATCGCAGGGGCGCGGCATTGTCTATATCTCCCACCGTATGAAAGAGATCTTCGAAATCTGTGATGACGTGACCGTCTTCCGTGACGGGCAGTTTATTGCCGAGCGTGAAGTCGCAACGCTGACCGAAGACTCGCTGATTGAAATGATGGTGGGACGTAAGCTGGAAGATCAGTACCCGCGTCTGGAAAAAGCGCCGGGTGATATCCGTCTGAAGGTCGATAATCTGTGCGGCCCTGGGGTAAATGATGTTTCGTTCACGCTGCGTAAAGGCGAGATCCTTGGCGTATCGGGGCTGATGGGCGCCGGACGTACCGAGCTGATGAAAGTGTTGTATGGCGCATTGCCGCGCACCAGCGGCTACGTCACGCTTGATGGGCATGAAGTTGTCACCCGTTCGCCACAAGATGGCCTTGCAAACGGCATCGTCTATATTTCTGAAGACCGTAAACGTGATGGCTTAGTGCTGGGCATGTCGGTGAAAGAGAACATGTCACTGACCGCGCTGCGCTATTTCAGCCGCGCCGGTGGAAGCCTGAAGCATAAAGATGAGCAGCAGGCGGTAGGTGATTTTATTCGTCTGTTCAATGTTAAAACGCCATCGATGGAACAGGCTATCGGCCTGCTCTCAGGCGGTAATCAGCAGAAAGTGGCCATTGCGCGCGGTCTGATGACCCGACCAAAGGTCCTGATCCTCGATGAGCCAACGCGCGGCGTCGACGTTGGGGCTAAGAAAGAAATTTATCAGCTTATCAACCAGTTTAAGGCCGATGGGCTGAGCATCATTCTGGTCTCCTCTGAGATGCCAGAAGTATTGGGCATGAGCGATCGTATTATCGTTATGCATGAAGGGCATCTCGGCGGTGAGTTCACTCGCGAGCAGGCCACTCAGGAAGTATTAATGGCTGCCGCTGTGGGCAAGCTTAATCGCGTGAATCAGGAGTAAAAAAGATGACTACCCAGGCTGTTTCTGGTCGCCGTTATTTCACTAAAGCATGGCTTCTGGAGCAAAAGTCGCTCATCGCTCTGTTAGTGCTGATCGCGATTGTTTCCACCATGAGCCCCAACTTTTTTACCGTTAATAACCTGTTCAACATTCTCCAGCAAACGTCGGTAAACGCCATCATGGCCGTCGGCATGACGCTGGTCATCCTGACGTCGGGTATCGATCTGTCCGTCGGTTCCTTGCTGGCGCTTACCGGTGCGGTTGCAGCGTCCATTGTCGGTATTGAAGTCAATGCGCTGGTAGCCGTTGCCGCTGCTCTGGCGCTCGGCGCTGCCATTGGCGCAGTAACCGGGGTCATTGTCGCGAAAGGCCGCGTGCAGGCGTTTATCGCCACGCTGGTGATGATGCTGCTACTGCGTGGTGTGACCATGGTGTACACCAACGGCAGTCCGGTAAATACCGGGTTTACTGACAATGCCGATCTGTTTGGTTGGTTTGGTATTGGTCGTCCGTTAGGCGTCCCTACGCCTGTGTGGATCATGGGGATTGTCTTCCTGGCGGCGTGGTACATGCTGCATCATACGCGTCTGGGTCGTTATATCTACGCGTTGGGCGGTAACGAAGCGGCGACGCGTTTGTCCGGTATCAGCGTGAGTAAAATCAAAATTATCGTTTACTCCCTGTGCGGTCTGCTGGCATCGCTGGCGGGTATCATTGAAGTGGCTCGCCTCTCCTCTGCGCAGCCGACGGCAGGTACTGGCTATGAGCTGGATGCTATCGCCGCGGTGGTGTTAGGCGGTACCAGCCTGGCGGGCGGTAAAGGACGTATTGTTGGGACGCTGATCGGCGCATTGATTCTTGGTTTCCTCAATAATGGTTTGAATTTGTTAGGTGTATCCTCCTATTACCAGATGATCGTCAAAGCGGTGGTGATTTTGCTGGCGGTACTGGTAGACAACAAAAAGCAGTAACAACGATTACAGGACATCTTAAATATGAACATGAAAAAACTGGCTACCCTGGTTTCTGCTGTTGCGCTGAGCGCCACCGTGAGCGCGAATGCGATGGCGAAAGATACCATTGCGCTGGTGGTCTCCACCCTCAATAACCCGTTCTTTGTGTCGCTGAAGGATGGCGCGCAAAAAGAGGCCGATAAACTGGGCTATAACCTGGTGATTCTGGATTCACAGAACAACCCGGCGAAAGAGCTGGCTAACGTTCAGGACTTAACGGTTCGTGGAACTAAAATTCTGCTGATTAACCCGACTGACTCTGATGCCGTGGGTAACGCCGTGAAGATGGCTAACCAGGCGAAGATCCCGGTTATTACCCTGGATCGTCAGGCTACAAAAGGTGATGTGGTGAGCCACATTGCGTCTGATAACGTGCTGGGCGGTAAAATTGCGGGTGATTACATAGCGAAGAAAGCAGGTGAAGGCGCGAAGGTTATCGAACTGCAGGGGATTGCCGGTACTTCAGCGGCGCGTGAGCGTGGCGAAGGTTTCCAGCAGGCCGTTGCGGCACACAAATTTAACGTACTGGCCAGCCAGCCGGCAGACTTCGACCGCACCAAAGGTCTGAACGTCATGCAGAACCTGCTGACCGCGCATCCTGACGTGCAGGCCGTATTTGCCCAGAACGATGAAATGGCGCTGGGTGCGCTGCGCGCACTGCAAACCGCAGGTAAATCTGATGTGATGGTGGTTGGATTTGACGGCACGCCAGATGGCGAAAAAGCAGTAAATGATGGCAAACTGGCTGCGACCATTGCTCAGTTGCCGGATCAGATCGGCGCGAAAGGCGTGGAAACTGCGGATAAGGTTCTGAAAGGCGAGAAGGTTCAGGCTAAATATCCGGTTGATCTGAAGCTGGTCATCAAGCAGTAATACCGATTCAGGTCGCTCGCGGCCTGATGGAGACATAAATACGCCATCCCTGGGCCTGGTTCTAAGGATGAAAGCGTAAAAAGAAAAGCAGGGCACGCGCCACCCTAACCCGGTGGCGCACTTTACTGGACACTCCGAACATGAAAACCGCAGGCAACCTCGTTGTTCTTGGCAGCATCAATGCCGATCACATCCTCAACCTTAAATCTTTCCCAACGCCTGGTGAAACCGTAACCGGTAGCCATTATCAGGTCGCATTTGGCGGAAAAGGCGCTAATCAGGCTGTTGCTGCGGGTCGTAGTGGCGCGAACATCGCGTTCATTGCCTGTACGGGGGATGACGATATTGGCGAAAGTGTGCGTAAACAGTTGGCCAAAGATAATATCGATATTGCGCCGATCAGCGTCATTTCGGGGGAATCGACCGGTGTGGCACTGATTTTTGTTAATGGTGATGGCGAGAACGTTATTGGCATTCACGCCGGTGCAAACGCAGCCCTTTCTCCTGCGCTGGTGGAAGCACAGCGCGATCGCATTGCGCAGGCCTCCGCCTTACTGATGCAGTTAGAGTCGCCGATCGAAAGCGTACTGGCTGCGGCAAAAATTGCCCAGCAAAATAAGACCATGGTCGCCCTTAACCCGGCTCCAGCGCGTGAACTTTCTGACGAGCTGTTGGCGTTGGTGGATATTATTACCCCGAATGAAACCGAGGCTGAGAAGCTGACGGGGATCCGGGTAGAAAACGATGAAGATGCGGCCAAAGCAGCGCAGGCATTACACGCGAAAGGGATCCATACTGTACTGATTACTTTAGGTAGTCGCGGAGTGTGGGCCAGCGTGAATGGTGAAGGTCATCGAGTGCCTGGTTTTAAAGTGGACGCCGTTGATACCATCGCTGCCGGAGATACCTTTAACGGCGCATTAATTACAGCGTTACTGGAAGAGATACCGCTGCCTGAAGCGATCCGTTTTGCCCATGCAGCTGCGGCGATTGCGGTCACCCGTAAAGGTGCGCAGCCTTCCGTTCCATGGCGCGAAGAAATAGAAGCGTTTTTAAGTCAACAGAGGTAACGCTTGGCTACAATGAAGGACGTCGCCCGCCTGGCGGGTGTTTCTACGTCGACGGTTTCTCACGTCATCAATAAAGATCGCTTTGTCAGTGAGTCTGTCACTGACAAAGTTGAAGCGGCAATTAAAGAGCTTAACTACGCGCCTTCCGCGCTGGCGCGTAGTCTCAAGTTAAACCAGACCCGCACCATTGGCATGTTAATCACTGCCAGTACCAATCCTTTTTATTCCGAACTGGTTCGCGGCGTTGAACGTAGCTGTTTTGAACGCGGCTACAGCCTGGTGTTATGCAATACCGAAGGCGATGAACAGCGCATGAACCGCAATCTGGAAACGTTGATGCAAAAAAGGGTGGATGGCTTGCTGCTGCTCTGCACGGAAACGCATCAGCCTTCCAGAGAGATTATGCAACGCTATCCTTCTATCCCTACCGTGATGATGGACTGGTCGCCCTTTGATGGTGAAAGCGATTTGATTCAGGATAACTCCCTGTTAGGCGGGGACTTAGCCACTCAGCATCTTATCGATAAAGGTTTTACCCGCATTGCCTGTATTACCGGGCCGCTGGATAAAACACCGGCGCGTTTACGTCTGGAAGGATATCGGGCGGCCATGAAGCGAGCGGGCTTGCCGGTCCCGGAAGGTTACGAGATCACCGGTGACTTTGAGTTCGGCGGTGGTTTTGAAGCTATGCAAACGTTGTTGTCACATAAACAGCGACCGCAGGCCGTTTTCACCGGGAACGACGCAATGGCCGTCGGAGCGTATCAGGCATTGTATCAGTCAGGATTGCGCATTCCGCAGGATATGGCGGTGGTGGGTTATGATGATATCGAACTGGCACGCTATATGACGCCGCCGCTGACGACCATCCATCAACCCAAAGATGAATTGGGCGAACTGGCCATCGATGTGTTAATCCACCGGATGGCGCAGCCCGCATTGCAGCAACAACGCCTGCAACTTACTCCTGTTTTGATGGCGCGGGGGTCGGTTTAGGCTTGTGCCGATCTTTGATCAGGTTACGTCCATCTTTGGCTTTTAGCAGCATAAACATCAGCGCAGAGACAATAGTGATCGCGCCCATGGTTATGAAGGTGTAATGGAACTGTTCAACCGTATTGGTACCTTCCATGCCTTCATAGATACGCAGGACGGCGGCGCTGATAGCGACCCCTAAACTGATCGACAGTTGCTGCGTAACGGCCAGCACGCTGTTACCGCTGCTGGCGTTCTCATCGGTCAGGTCCGCCAGAGTGATGGTATTCATTGAGGTAAACTGGGTGGACATCGCCATACCTAAAATAAACAACGGTAGGATCAACATCCAGACCGGCATGGCAGGAGATTGCAAAGCGAATTGCGCAATCATCAGGCCGATAAACACCGTAACACCCACCAGTGTCTTTCTGTAGCCAAGTCGGCGTAGTACCTGTGTCACCATTGATTTTGCCAGTATTGATCCCAGCGCCGTTGGCGCCATCATGCAACCAGCAATTAGCGCCGGATATCCAAAGCCTACCTGCAGCATCAGCGGCATTAAGAACGGCACACATCCTGTACCCAGACGCGTGGCAAGGTTTCCAGCGATCCCGACGGAAAAGGTTCTGGTCTTAAATATTGGAAGCGATATAAGCGGCGTTGGGTGACGACGCGCGTGACGAATGTAGGCAAGCAGCAACAGAATACTGGTCACAATAATGCTGAGTGCGACCCAGGTAGCGACAAGCTTCTCACCAAACAGCTCAACACCACTGGAAAACAACACCAGACTCAGGCCAAAGAGGAAGAAACCTGTCATATCAAAGCCGCGGCGCGGCGTGGTGAAGTTCGGCATATATTTGCGTGCATAGAAGATACCCGCCACGCCAATGGGAATATTAATCAGGAAGATCCAGTGCCAACTGGCCCACGTGACCAGAACACCGCCCAATACCGGACCTAAAATTGGGCCCACAAGACCCGGCATGGTCACGAAGTTAAGCACTGGGAGTAGTTCGCTGCGTGGGTAAGCTCGCAATAAAGCCAGACGGGCAACAGGCATCATCATCGCGCCGCCGATGCCCTGGATGACGCGGAAAACTACCAGTTCACTTAAGGAACTGGATAGCGCGCAGGCCAGCGATCCCAGCGTAAACAGGCTTACGGCAATCATAAAGACGCGTCGGGTACCGAACCTGTCTGCCAGCCATCCACTCACCGGGATCAGCATGGCGACCGTCAGGGTATAACTGATAATAGCCGACTGCATGGCGAGTGGAGAGCGGTTAAGGCTGTGCGCTATTGCGGGTAAAGCGGTATTGAGGATAGTGGCGTCTAATGCCTGCATAAAAAAGGCCATGGCTGCTATCCATGGCAGCCCGGCCATACTGCGAGATTTCTTTTCTGACATATTATTTATCCGGTAGCACGTTCGGTGCTATCAGCAATGCCTGACAGGCGGTGAAGGCGCGATCGCCATCGCTATCCTCTATTGCATCGACAATAGCCTGGTGCAAATCCAGCTTCACCACATCGTTATAGGTAATAGAGGTAAAGTAGGTCTGGTAGACGGAATGGAACAGTGATGCAAAGGAGATAAGGAACGGATTCGCACTCATTTCATAGATGTGCTCATGCCAGGCGATATCAACTTCTATCCAACGGTCGCGCCGGAAATTTCTTTTCAGCTCGACCATCTCTTCCATCAGTGTATTGAGATGCGCTTTCTGTTCTGCCGTCCCGATAGTCGCCGCCAGCAAACAGGCTTGTGGCTCCAGGCTGATACGCATCACCAGAAAATGTTTTATGACCTGAGGGAAATTATCTTCCGTCATCCACCAGGTAAGCAGCTCCTGGTCGAGGAAGTTCCAGTTTGCCTGAGGCATGACGCGAGTGCCAATACGCGGGCGTGGTAATACCATACCTTTTGCCGTTAACGTTTTTACCGCTTCTCTTACTGCGGTACGACTCACGCCAAACTGATCGCCCAGCTCTATTTCTCCGGGCAGGATAGCACCCGGTGCGTATTCACCTTTTAAGATTCGCTGAGCCAACTTTTCGGCCAGAACGTAGGACAGATTCTTCTGTGCGGCTAGTTGTTGGGCATTTAAAGGCATGAATATTCTTCCTTACTCTTTTTCTTATTCATTAGTATGCCACCAGGAAGTGTGATTGCGGCTGCAAAAACGGCAAATTGCTTATTTTATGGCATGTTAATGGTGTTTTTGGTGAAAAAATACGCACTCGGAAA
>NZ_SZWZ01000091.1:0-11820 GCF_005281025.1 Citrobacter sp. wls714
AGGTGCTCTCCCAGCTGAGCTAATCACCCCCGCTGTGTGGAGTCGCATTATAGGGAGAGTTGAAAATGAGTCAACGCATTTTCTAAAGAAATTGTTCGTTCGTCGTAAATTTAAACAAAACGATCGCAAAACAATCCATGCAGCATGATTTGTATACGAAAATGGCAAAGCGTGATGTTCCAACCCGATCAACATTGAGGAATCAGACCACAGTGATAGAATACGAGCCTGATAATCTTCCCTGGATTTGCCGGTTGTCGGCATCTTTATAAACGTAAGGCCATTTCATGAAAATCAAAACTCGCTTCGCGCCAAGCCCGACAGGTTACCTGCACGTCGGCGGTGCGCGTACTGCTCTTTATTCCTGGCTTTTTGCACGTAACCATGGCGGTGAGTTTGTGCTGCGTATTGAAGACACCGATCTCGAACGCTCCACGCCGGAAGCTATTGAAGCCATTATGGATGGTATGAACTGGCTGAATCTGGAATGGGATGAAGGCCCGTACTTCCAGACCAAACGTTTTGATCGCTACAACGCTGTTATTGATGAAATGCTGGAAGCAGGCACCGCATATAAGTGCTACTGCTCCAAAGAGCGCCTGGATGCGCTGCGCGAAGAGCAGATGGCGAACGGTGAGAAGCCGCGTTACGACGGCCGCTGCCGCCATGGTCATGAGCACCATGCCGCCGACGAGCCGTGCGTGGTGCGTTTTGCCAACCCGCAGGACGGTTCCGTTATTTTTGACGATCAGATCCGTGGGCCGATCGAATTCAGCAACCAGGAGCTGGACGATCTGATCATCCGCCGTACCGACGGTTCCCCGACCTACAACTTCTGTGTGGTGGTCGACGACTGGGATATGGAAATTACCCACGTTATTCGTGGCGAAGACCATATCAACAACACCCCGCGTCAGATCAACATCCTGAAAGCGCTGAACGCGCCAGTGCCGGTTTACGCGCACGTGTCGATGATCAACGGCGACGACGGTAAAAAACTCTCTAAACGTCACGGAGCGGTCAGCGTGATGCAGTACCGCGATGACGGCTACCTGCCGGAAGCGCTGCTGAACTATCTGGTACGCCTGGGCTGGTCCAGCGGCGATCAGGAAATCTTCACCCGTGAAGAGATGATTAAACTGTTCTCCCTCGGTGCGGTGAGCAAGTCTGCGAGTGCGTTCAACACTGAAAAACTGCAGTGGTTGAACCATCACTACATTAATGCGCTGGCGCCGGAATATGTGGCAACGCATCTGCAATGGCACATTGAGCAGGAAAATATCGATACCCGCGTTGGGCCTCAACTGTCTGAGCTGGTGAAACTGCTGGGCGAGCGTTGTAAGACTCTGAAAGAGATGGCGCAGAGCTGCCGCTACTTCTACGAAGACTTTGCTGAGTTCGATGCTGACGCGGCGAAGAAACACCTGCGCCCGGTTGCGCGTCAGCCTCTGGAAGTGGTTCGCGACAAACTGGCCGCCATTACCGAGTGGACGGCAGAAAACGTCCACCACGCGATTCAGGCAACCGCTGATGAGCTGGAAGTGGGCATGGGTAAAGTTGGGATGCCGCTGCGTGTCGCGGTAACCGGCGCGGGTCAGTCCCCGGCGTTAGACGTCACGGTGCATGCGATTGGCAAATCCCGCAGCGTTGAGCGTATTAACAAAGCGCTGGCGTTTATTGCAGAGCGTGAAAGTCAGCAGTAATTCAGGCTGATTGATGACACAACGGCAGGATGCACTCCTGCCGTTTTTTTATCCGTTATTCAGACTCATCAATCCCCAGACGGATAAGGAAATTACGAATCCCTTCGCGCGAGATATACATCGCCAGCTTTTCTTGTTCCGTTGGAGACATATTGTCCAGCGCGCTAATTATCTGGCGGCAGGCATGGCTGCGCACTACATGGGTGTATTCTGCCAGCGGCTCTTCAGCCTGATAAACCTCAGGAACTTTGCGAAAAGCGGGAATGTTGAGCAGAAACGTGCGGACGCCGGAGTCGATATGAATAAGTCTTGCACGACCACCTTTAACACCGGGAAATTTTTCGGTGGTCCAGTTTTGTTCTCTGATCCAACGATTGACGGTTTGTTTGGCGACCCCGAGACATTCCGCCAGCTCTTCGGTCGTCATTTTGCTGCGTAATTTTTTCATATTATTTGTTATCGCGGATCCCTAAGCGTTGTAATAAACCCGTAATGCCTTCACGCAGGATCAGTGACGTAAACATTTTCTGTTCTGACGGTGTCATCTTTTTGGCGAGCCTAATCAGCAGAGCTTCAATAGAGGTATCGCCGGATAACGATAAGTTATCTGATAAACCTTCGGCTGAACGCTCGGCGCTGCGAATGTATTCACGAACTTGTTCGGTGACGTGAACCAGACGGGCTTTACCGCCCTGAACGCCTGGTTTTGGTGATGTAGCCCAACCTTCCTTGCGCACCCATTTATTGATGGTCTGTCGGCTGTATCCGGTCAGATTAGCAAGCTCTTCTGGCGTCATCCGTTCCTTGAACATAACGATTCCCTGAATAGTCGTGGGGTTAATTAGTGGTTCATTTTATAGCACCATTTTAGTAGAAACCGTGACGCGTTTAACTACTGAATGCGAGTTGTTACGCAATGTTCTTCATTTGACTGCTTTTTCAGCGATTGAATTCTATGAGCTAATTTTGCCGTTGACACACGCGAAGGGAATTCATATGATGCCGCCCGTCAACTCGACAAGCTTTACGTGACGGGGCTATAGCTCAGCTGGGAGAGCGCTTGCATGGCATGCAAGAGGTCAGCGGTTCGATCCCGCTTAGCTCCACCAAATTTAATCCCAATAAATTTGGTATGTACGTAAAAGCATCGTGGGGCTATAGCTCAGCTGGGAGAGCGCTTGCATGGCATGCAAGAGGTCAGCGGTTCGATCCCGCTTAGCTCCACCAAAATTTAAACCCTCGCTGTAAAGCGGGGGTTTTTTGTTTCTGCATCCTGCCAGTTCTCACCTTGTAACTCTTCGGTTTGCTGAATAGCAGGCATAAAAAAGCCGGGGAAATCCCCGGCTTTTTTACAACGATATTGTCTTACGCTTACAGCACCAGAGCTGCGATGGATGCAGACAGTACGCTCACCAGCGTAGAGCCGTATACCAGCTTCAGACCAAAGCGGGACACCACGTTACCTTGCTCTTCGTTCAGGCCTTTAATCGCGCCGGCGATAATCCCGATAGAAGAGAAGTTAGCGAAGGAGACCAGGAACACAGAGATGATGCCTTCGGCGCGTGGAGAGAGCGTAGAGGCGATTTTCTGCAGATCCATCATCGCGACGAATTCGTTAGAAACCAGTTTGGTTGCCATGATACTGCCCACCTGCAGCGCTTCGCTGGACGGCACACCCATCACCCATGCAACAGGGTAGAAGATGTAGCCCAGGATGCCCTGGAAGGAGATGCTGTAGCCAAACCAACCGGTTACGGTAGCGAACAGGGCGTTCAGGGCGGCGATCAGCGCGATGAAACCAATCAGCATGGCTGCAACGATAATGGCTACTTTGAAACCTGCCAGGATGTATTCACCCAGCATTTCGAAGAAGCTCTGACCTTCGTGCAGGTTAGACATCTGAATATTTTCTTCGCTGGCATCAACGGTGTAGGGGTTGATCAGCGACAGCACGATGAAGGTGCTGAACATGTTCAGAACCAGCGCAGCAACCACGTACTTCGGCTCCAGCATGGTCATATACGCGCCGACGATAGACATGGAAACGGTCGACATCGCCGTTGCAGCCATGGTGTACATACGGTTTCGGGACATTTTGCCGAGAATATCTTTATAGGCGATAAAGTTCTCGGACTGACCCAGGATCAGGGAGCTGACGGCGTTGAAGGATTCCAGCTTGCCCATACCGTTGACTTTGGATAACAGGAAACCAATCGCGCGAATAACAACCGGTAGAACGCGGATGTGCTGCAAAATACCGATCAGCGCGGAAATGAAGACGATCGGGCAAAGCACTTTCAGGAAGAAGAATGCCAGGCCTTTGTCGTTCATGCTGCCGAAGACAAAGTTTGTCCCTTCATTAGCGAAGCCGAGCAGTTTTTCAAACATCTCGGAGAAGCCTCTCACGAAGCCCAGACCGACATCAGAGTTCAGGAAGAACCATGCCAGTAACACTTCAATAACAAGCAGTTGAATAACATAACGAATGCGGATTTTTTTACGGTCACTGCTTACCAGCAGTGCGAGTACCGCAACCACGGCAAGGGCTAGGACAAAATGAAGAACGCGGTCCATATTTGCTCCAAATATGAGGCAGGTTTAGTTTTCGTGCACATTCTATGTAACAACCATAAAGAAAACGAGATCAAACACACACTATAATAAGGACCTGTGACGAGATTCAAAATTAGTGATCGGTGATACACTTCCGTTATGTTGAGTAGGGAAGTGAAAAGTTATGTCATTGTGCTAATCTCATAACAATAATCAAACATCTCACCAGTCTTTCAAGAATCCTTATCGATCCATAGACAAACGCTATCAGAGAAATCAACTTCACCCATTAAAATGAATTTGATAATCATTCTCAATAAGCGTAGCTTGAAACATAGCAAAGGCTATGTTTCTGAGGCACTAAAATGACTAACGATCGCGTTGAGAGTAGCAGTGGACGGGCAGCGCGCAAGTTGAAGCTCGCATTAATGGGACCTGCGTTCATCGCGGCGATCGGCTATATCGATCCGGGTAACTTTGCCACCAATATCCAGGCAGGGGCCAGCTTTGGCTATAAACTGTTGTGGGTTGTGGTCTGGGCAAACCTGATGGCAATGCTGATTCAGGTGCTGTCGGCAAAACTGGGTATTGCCACCGGTAAAAACCTGGCGGAGCAAATTCGCGATCATTATCCTCGTCCGGTGGTATGGTTTTACTGGGTGCAGGCTGAAATTATCGCCATGGCGACCGACCTTGCTGAGTTTATTGGCGCTGCGATTGGTTTCAAACTGATCCTGGGTGTTTCATTATTGCAGGGGGCCGTACTTACCGGTATCGCGACGTTTTTAATTCTGATGCTGCAGCGCCGCGGGCAAAAACCGCTGGAAAAAGTCATTGGCGGCTTGCTGCTGTTTGTGGCAGCGGCTTACATCGTGGAACTGATCTTTTCCCAACCCAATCTGGCGCAGCTTAGCAAAGGGATGATTATTCCCAACCTGCCCAATTCTGAGGCTGTGTTCCTGGCTGCTGGCGTGCTTGGCGCGACCATCATGCCGCATGTGATCTATTTGCATTCTTCTTTAACCCAGCATCTGCACGGCGGAACGCGGCAACAACGCTATGCGGCCACGAAATGGGATGTGGCTATCGCCATGACGATTGCCGGGTTTGTGAATCTGGCGATGATGGCGACAGCTGCCGCCGCATTTCATTTTAGCGGGCATACCGGTATCGCCGATCTCGATCAGGCGTACCTGACCCTTGAACCGCTGTTGAGCCACGCGGCGGCGACGGTGTTTGGTTTAAGCCTGGTGGCAGCGGGGCTGTCTTCTACTGTGGTCGGCACGTTGGCGGGGCAGGTGGTGATGCAGGGGTTTATCCGCTTCCACATTCCGCTGTGGGTACGCCGTACTGTCACCATGATGCCATCATTTATTGTGATTCTGATGGGGCTGGATCCCACCCGTATTCTGGTGATGAGCCAGGTGTTGCTCAGTTTCGGGATTGCCCTTGCGTTGGTGCCGCTACTAATCTTTACCAGCAACGGCCCATTGATGGGGGATTTGGTTAACACCGCCTGGGTCAAATACATTGGCTGGATGATTGTGGTGTTAGTGGTCGCACTGAATATCTGGTTACTGGTGGGAACCGCGCTGGGTTTGTAAAAACAAAAGAGCCCGTAGGCTCTTTTGTTACATTAATGATGATGTTTGTGGCCGCGCCCGCGACCGCGATGGTCGTCACGGTCATTCCAGCCTTCACGATAGCCGCGCTCATAAGCTTTACGTTTATCCCAGCCACGATGATAGCCATTGTCATGACGCCACCAGCGGTTTTTGCGCCACTCATAGTTATGATGCCAGTAATCCCGGTCGCGCCAGCGGCCGCCATCCCAGTAGTTACCGTAATTATCGCGATCGCCAATTTGCAATTTTATTGATGGCAGCAGGGTGATTTCGCCAGCGTTCGCGGCCAGCGGGGTAAAAGCCAATAAGACTGCCGCCAGAATCAGTGACCTGAACATTTTTACTCTCCTTCACGATCGAGCCGTAGCCGGCCTGTTAACGTAATATTACGGGGCAGTAAAGCCCCGTTTCATCGCCTTAACTCTTAAATCGCGAGCGAGAGCACTTTTTGTTAATAAATGTGTCTTTATTTCAATCAGCTCAGAATGGCATCAATTTCCGCGCACTCTTCGGCAGAGAAATGACGGTTTGCCAGCATGCCAACGGCGTCTTCAATTTGCGCGGGTTTACTGGCGCCAATCAACACCGAGGTGACCTTGTCTTCCCGTAATACCCACGCGAGCGCCATCTGAGAAAGTTTTTGTCCCCGACGTTCTGCCAGCGCGTTCAGCGCACGGACCTTTTCCAGTTTTTGTGGCGTTAACTGGTCCGGGTTAAGAAAACGGCTGGAGCTTGCCGCGCGCGAGTCCGCAGGAATACCGTTCAGGTAGCGGTCGGTTAATTGCCCACCCGCCAGTGGCGAGAAGGCGATACTGCCAACCCCCTTTTCCTGTAATAGCGACAGCAGGCCACTTTCGACCCAACGTTCAAACAGGGAATATTTAGGCTGGTGGATAAGGCAGGGAGTGCCTAAATCGTCGAGTATTTCAATCGCCTGCCTGGCAAGCTCCGCCGGATAATTAGACAGTCCGACATATAGCGCTTTACCCTGACGGACAATATGATCCAGCGCGCGCATGGTTTCTCTGAGCGGCGTTTCAGGATCGGGCCGGTGGTGATAGAAGATATCAACATACTCCAGCCCCAGGCGTTTGAGGCTTTGATCGAGGCTGGCAATCAGGTATTTGCGTGATCCCCAGTCGCCGTAGGGCCCCTCCCACATGGTGTAGCCAGCTTTGGTGGAGATGACCAGCTCGTCCCGCCACGGTAAAAAATCTTCCTGCAGAATGCGGCCAAAATTTCGCTCCGCTGAGCCCGGCGGTGGACCATAGTTATTCGCCAGGTCAAAATGATTAATTCCCAGATCGAATGCGCGCTGTAACAGAGCCCGACTGTTCTCTACCTGCGTGGCATCACCAAAATTATGCCACAAACCCAAAGAGACAATCGGGAGTTTGAGGCCGCTCTGGCCGCAGCGGCGATACTCCATTGTTTGATAGCGATTTTCATCAGCCTGATAAACCATGTAGCCTCCTGTCGGATAACGTGTGTCATTGAGTGTATACGTTTACATAAAGCAGGCGGCAATGAATTTTTAATCGGCAAAACTGTACATCTTGCTTTCCACCCCCTTCACTATGGCTTCTCTGGACAGTCAACACAGTTCTTCGATACTCAATATTGAGGTTACCGTCAGAAGGATAGCTGTCATGCAAACCCAATATTCCGTTGCTGATTATCTGCTGGACAGGCTGGCAGGCTGTGGCGTCGGCCACCTCTTTGGTGTGCCTGGTGATTATAATTTGCAGTTTCTTGACCATGTGATTGAACATCCCAGCATACGTTGGGTTGGGTGTGCGAACGAATTAAATGCGGCTTATGCCGCGGATGGCTATGCCCGGGTGGCAGGGGCAGGAGCATTGCTCACCACGTTTGGCGTGGGAGAGTTAAGTGCAATCAACGGTATCGCCGGAAGCTATGCGGAATATGTTCCTGTCTTACATGTTGTCGGCGCGCCCTGTCGCGGTGCGCAGCGTCGCGGGGAACTGATGCATCACACCCTTGGCGACGGTGACTTTCAGCATTTTTACCGTATGCAGCAGGCGGTGACGACGGCCAGCGCAGTGCTGGATGAACAAAACGCCTGTTATGAAATTGACCGTGTGCTGCGGGCGATGTTAACAGAGCGCAGGCCAGGCTACCTGATGTTGCCTGCTGATGTGGCCAAACAGCCCGCTACGCCGCCGAATGACATTCTGATTGTTCCTCTGAGCGAACCGGAAAGCAGCGTGGCAGAAGCGTTTCGCTATTATGCCCGCGAGCGGCTGTTGGACAGTCCGCGCGTAGCGCTGTTGGCCGACTTTCTCGCGCAGCGCTTTGGTTTACAGCCTGTTTTGCAGCGTTGGATGGCGGAAACGCCGATGGCCCACGCCACGCTGTTGATGGGGAAAGGGTTATTTGATGAGCGTCACCCGGCGTTTGTCGGTACGTACAGCGCCGGAGCCAGTAGCGATTATGTGCGCCAGGCGATTGAAGATGCCGATACGATTATTTGCGTCGGTACACAATTTGTCGACACCCTGACCGCTGGGTTTACGCAACGGTTACCAGCGGAGCGTACTATTGAAGTTCAGCCCCATGCGTCACGTGTTGGTACCCAATGGTTTAACGTTCCGATGGAACAGGCCGTCACTACGTTACGCGAGTTGTGTCTGGAGATGTCGTTTTCACTGCCGCCCGAACGCCCGCCAGTTAGGCGTATCCAGGTTGAGAAGGGGCTGCTGACCCAGGAAAATTTCTGGCCAACGGTGCAGCATTATCTGGCGCCGGATGACATCATCCTCGTCGACCAGGGAACGGCGGCATTTGGTGCGGCTGCGCTCTCGCTACCCAGCGGTGCGGAAGTCCTGGTCCAACCGCTGTGGGGTTCCATCGGCTACGCGCTCCCGGCGGCATTTGGCGCGCAGACAGCCTGCCCGGACCGCCGGGTGATCCTGATTATTGGCGATGGCGCAGCGCAGCTCACTATCCAGGAACTGGGCTCTATGCTCAGAGACGGGCAATCACCGGTGATTTTACTGCTTAACAATGACGGCTATACCGTGGAGAGGGCTATTCACGGGGCAAATCAGCGCTATAACGACATCGCCGGATGGAACTGGACGCAGGTGCCGCAGGCGTTAAGTCATGAATGTCAGGCGGAATGCTGGCGAGTGAAGCAGGCGGTACAACTGGAGGAAGTGCTGGCCCGGCTGTCCCGTCCGCAACGGTTGTCATTAATTGAAGTGGTGCTACCGAAAGCCGATCTTCCTGAGTTATTGCGCACGGTGACCCGTGCGCTGGAATCTCGCAACGGAGGATAGCTACTCCTCGGGGCGGCTGGCGATCATCATTGGTTTTCCGGCCAATAACAGCCACGCAGGGAGCATAACGACGCAAAGCAGCGGTAGCAGAGTGGTGTCTGGCACCACGACTGCCGCCATAAACAGGCTCAGCCACGCGTCGCGGGTAACGACCAGCACCAGCCCGAGAATTGCGCAGGAGACCGTGATGGCTGCCGGAACGGCTTCAACATGGGCGTGCAGCATCAGACCCAGCGCGACGCCCACGAAGACCGCCGGAAAAATTCGCCCGCCGCGAAAACCGCTCGCTGCGGCGACCACCAATGCCGCCAGTTTGATCACGGCAAGCAACAAATAATCTGATGTCCCCAGCGTCTGGCTAAAAGCCATTTGCTGCATTTCATCCAGTCCCTTAAATAAGGTAAGCGGCCCGCCAATTACACCCAAAATACCGAGAATAAAACCACCAACCCCAAGGATCAGTACCGGGTGTTTAAGCTGATGCATTAAATGATGCAAGCGCGGTAGACACCAGACGGCCACCATGCCCGCGGCAATGGCTATAGCAGCAACGACCGCACCGCTGAGGATATCGATCAGATGCATTTGCGTATAGTGCGCGATGGGCAATGAAAAATGGGGATGAAAGAACAGGCTGGTGGTCAGTGAACCTGCGGCGGCGGCCATTAATGGCGCAAACAGGCGATCCCATAAAGGAACATCGTTCGAGCTATTCAGCGTTTGCGAAAACACCAACGCGGCGGCAACGGGAGTACCAAATAACGCCCCGATGGTGCTGGCAGAGGCGAGAATGGTCCAGTCCAGCTTAGCAATGCGCGGAAAGAGGCGACTGCCAAGCGCCACTGCGAGGGCGATATTCACGGTCATGATGGGATGTTCCGGCCCTAAACTGACGCCGCCCGCCAGACCGAGGATTAGCGCCGCCAGCAGGCCTGGCAGTGCCGAAACGGCCACCGGCATTCCGATTAACGGTTCACAAGCCGGATCCGGGCCTGCATGGCCCCGGCTGTAGCGGATGACAAGCCCGACCATCAGTCCGGTTAACGTGAGCATACCGATGATCCACAGCGGAGAGTCCTGGGCAATTCCGATGCTAATCGGCAGACGCTCCCACAAAAATTGCTGTAACACGGAAGCGACTTTCATCACAACGATCAACACCAGGCTGGACGCTATGCCAATGATTATCGCGGGAGTTGATAGCAAGAGCATCGTTCTGGCTCGCGGATGGAGCATTTTCAATTCCTTCAAACAGAGTCATAGATATAGTTTGCACAGCCTGCGCGGCCGCATCGCTGCAAATGGTGCTGAAACGATAAAGTAATTGTGTGATCTGGATCGATTTTCTACGGGCATCAGCCTTCAGGCCGTTGTTGTTATGCCCCCATGAATTTACAGTGTGGCAAAGATTTATTCTGACTTTAGCGGAGCAGTGGAAGAATGACAAAATATGCTTTAGTAGGTGATGTTGGCGGCACCAACGCACGTCTTGCTCTGTGCGACATTGCCAGCGGCGAGATTTCGCAGGCAAAAACGTATTCCGGGCTGGATTACCCCAGTCTGGAGGCCGTGGTGCGCGTGTACCTGGATGAGCATAGCGTCAGCGTCGAAGATGGCTGCATTGCCATTGCCTGTCCGATCACCGGCGACTGGGTGGCAATGACCAACCATACCTGGGCATTCTCTATTGCGGAGATGAAAAAAAATCTGGGCTTTAGCCATCTGGAAATCATCAATGATTTCACCGCCGTGTCGATGGCAATCCCCATGCTGAAAAAAGAGCATTTGATCCAGTTTGGCGGCGCGGAACCTGTCGAAGGCAAACCGATTGCGGTGTATGGCGCGGGAACTGGCCTCGGCGTGGCGCATCTGGTGCATGTTGATAAACGCTGGGTAAGCCTGCCCGGTGAAGGCGGGCACGTGGATTTTGCGCCTAACAGCGAAGAAGAGGGGATTATCCTTGAGGTTCTGCGTGCGGAAATCGGTCATGTTTCTGCTGAGCGTGTGCTCTCAGGACCCGGACTGGTGAACCTGTATCGCGCCATCGTCAAATCAGACGGTCGCCTGCCGGAAAATCTGCAGCCGAAGGATATCACCGCCCGTGCGCTGGAAGATTCCTGTATCGACTGCCGCCGCGCGCTGTCGCTGTTCTGCGTGATTATGGGACGCTTTGGCGGCGATCTGGCGTTAACGCTGGGCACGTTTGGTGGCGTGTATATCGCTGGCGGGATCGTGCCGCGCTTCCTTGAATTCTTTAAAGCTTCCGGTTTCCGCGGTGGGTTTGAAGATAAAGGACGTTTTAAAGCTTACGTTCAGGATATTCCGGTGTATCTGATTGTGCATGATAATCCGGGTCTGCTTGGCTCCGGCGCACATCTGCGCCAGACGCTGGGGCATATTTTGTAAGGCCAATGCCGGATGGTATTTAGCGATCGTCCGGCCTGTATTCCTACTAAACCGCGCTTCTGACGTAATGACGATCAGTTAACGACGAGCAATCGTCGTAACTATAGCTAAGAGCGGCATATCCGGAGGTAATGAATTTGTTGCCCCCGGTATTTGTTACGTTCACCTTATGTTTTTCACTTCTCTGAAACGATTACTCCCAGTGAACGTGTTAAGGGTACTATCGCCGTA
>NZ_SZWZ01000090.1:0-108562 GCF_005281025.1 Citrobacter sp. wls714
GTGTCTGTTAAACCCGTGGCGATTCAAAACGTGATCGTTCTCCAATTTGCATTATGCTTTTTAAGCGCTCGTTGCGGGTGCGTCAATACAACTCAGTGTTCCGCTACAGGAGATCTCATGAGCCAGTACGACAAACTTACCTTAAAAGACGGCAGCTATTTGCATTTTAAAGACTGGGGAAGTGGACAGCCCATCGTGTTCAGCCATGGTTGGCCGCTGACGGCAGATGCGTTTGAGGATCAGATGCTGTTTCTTGGGTCGAAAGGATTTCGTGTGATCGCCCATGACAGGCGCGGACATGGCCGCTCGGCCCAACCGTGGGATGGCCACAATATGGATCAGTATGCTGACGATCTGGCTGAACTTACCGCGCATCTCAATCTTAAAGATGCCGTGCACGTTGGGCACTCTACCGGCGGGGGGGAAGTGGCGCGTTACATTGGTCGCCATGGGACGCAGCGGGTGGCAAAAGCGGTGTTAATTGGCGCGGTGACGCCCATCATGATCAAGACCGACTTTAACCCGAATGGCGTGCCGAAAGAGGTGTTTGATGGCATCCGGGAAGGGGTAGTGAACGATCGCGCCGCCTTCTTCTATGAACTGACCGCGGCATTCTATGGTTATAACCGTCCGGGCGCGAAAGAGTCGAAAGCTGTCCGGGAAAGTTTTGTTGAACAGGGCTTACAAGGGTCTATCAAAGCGTTGTACGACTGCATTCATGCGTTTTCAGAAACAGACCTGCGTGGCGACCTCGAAAAAATGACCATCCCGACGCTGGTGATCCACGGCGATGACGATCAGATTGTCCCGTTTGAAACCTGCGGCAAGGTCGCGGCAGAAATATTGCCGGACGCGCAGTTGAAGGTGTATGCCGGTGGTTCTCACGGCATTTGCACCACCCATAAACAGCAGATCAATGGCGATCTGCTTAACTTTATTCAGTCGTAATCTTTAACGGATTGTTCTACGCTGATCCTCTTTTTCCAGGGAGATGAGCGAAGCATAATTCGTGCTTAGCTGACGTTAACGACACCAGAGAAGGCTATGTATTTCTATCAACCATCACAGGGGCACGGCTTACCGCACGACCCGCTAAATGCCATCATTGGACCGCGCCCCATTGGTTGGATTGCGTCGCGTGATAGCAACGGGCGACATAATCTGGCGCCGTACAGTTTCTTTAACTGCTTTAACTACCATCCGCCGATTATTGGTTTTGCCAGCAGCGGCTGGAAAGATAGCGTGCAGAATATTGTCGAAACCGGTGAGTTTGTCTGGAACCTGACCACCCTTGAACTGGCTGGCGCGATGAATGAAACGTCTGCCAGTTTGCCGCACGGTGAGGACGAGTTTTTTGCCGCTGGGCTGAGTAAAGCCGACAGCCGGATTGTCGGCGTGCCGCGCGTGGCGCAAAGCCCGGTTAATTTTGAGTGCCGCTTATCGCAAAGCCTGCAACTGACTACCGCTGATGGCTCACCGGTTGATACCTGGCTGGTATTGGGGGAAGTGGTAGGCATTCACATAGACGAAACGCTCCTGGAAGACGGCATCTATCAGACGGCGAAAGCGAAACCGGTACTGCGTGCTGGTGGGCCAACGGCGTATTATTCGATCAGTGAAACACATCGCTTTGATTTAGTTCGCCCGGACGCCCGAGCAAAACGCTAACCATGCAGACCGACGCCAGGCTGCGGCGTCGGTCGCTATTTTCAATATCCTGCCTTGTCGATAATAAACTGTTTACCGCAGTTACCCGGATGCGGCTGCGGTAAGAATGACTGCGCAGATAGCGGTTGGTTGATGGTGTCGGCTTTCAGGGATAGCTGGATCTCTGTGAGATAAGCCGGATTGCCGTGGCAGCTTAGCTTCACGGCTTTGACGTTCTCTTTGCCCCAGCTTTTGGCGATGGCGGCGTCAAATGCGTTGCGGCTGACGGTTTTACCGTAGTTATCCGCGAGGAACTTGCCCGCTTCACTGTTCTTAACCTCATTATTCAGCCGCACCATCGTGCCAAAGTACACGTCGGGATCAAAACCAAAACAGGCGCCGTGTTTGGCATACTCGTAGCGTTCCAGGCAGGATGTTCCGCCAGCCCCGGGCATCACCGCGCTCAGTTTCGCCGCACTCTCGAGTGACAGGCCGGTTTCAGGTGCTGTGCATTTACGGCTGGCACGCGCTTCAGGCAGGTTAGGAATGGGACGCGTTGCGCAGCCAAAACGCATCCAGCGGCGGTTATCTACTCCGCGAGCGGCGATCGATTTTGGCAGGCTGGGCCACAGGCCGTGAACGGTCAGGAAATCAGCTTTGTCCGCGCTCTCTTTTTGCAGACGACATTCGTCAGGCTCCTGACGATTACGCTCGTGTTGGCTTTGACAGAAACCGGTTTGCCAGGAAAGGGCCAGCACGTAGCGGTCAAAATCAGCGTACTGTTTTGCCTGAAGTTCATCGGCCTGAGCCGCAGAAACTGGGAGCATAAGTGCTGCCAGTAAAGAAGAATAACGCCACGTTGATGTCATGATGATTTCGGATACTTATATAAATTCTGAATATCATCTATTTAATCATAAAAAATGCCAGTCAGGATTAGCTGACTGGCATCATTTTCATCAGGCGTGAGCAGGAATGATTAGCTCCACATTGCCAGAATCGGCCAACCGACCAGCAGAAGCATAGCGATGTAGATAACGCCGAAGATAGCTCCCAGACGCCAGTAGTCTTTGGACTTCACATAACCACAACCGTAGATGATAACGCCAGGGCCTGTTGCATACGGAGTCAGGCAGCCCATGATACCGATGGACAGCACCAGCAGGATACACAGATGTTCCATTGGAACGCCTGGGATACCTTTACCGACCGCCAGAATAACCGGCAGCATGGTGGCGGTGTGTGCGGAAAGGCTGGCAAACAGGTAGTGAGCAAAGTAGAACACCAGCACTAGCACGATCACGGTCGCGTTAGGCGAGAAACCTTCCAAGTGCGTGCTCATGGTGTTAGCGAACCAGTCGATGAAGCCTGAACGGGTCAAACCATTTGCCATAACAACCAGTGTGGCGAGGTTAACCAGGGTGTTCCATGCGCTGTTATAGCGGGTAATATCTTTCCACGGTACAACGTGCAGCGCCAGCATCAGGGAAACGGCCAGCAGACCCACCGCGGTGGCATCAATCAGTTTACCCCCGAAGACCCACAGACCCAGGCTGAGCAGAACCAGACCGATCAGGGTTAGTTCTTTACGCGTCAGTTTACCCATGGTTTTCAGTTCTTCACCGGCCCATGCGGCAACTTCAGCACTGTGAGTGACTTCTGGTTTGTACAGAACGTAGGACAGCCACGGCGCAACGATCAGCAAAATAATACCGACCGGCAGGAAGCTGAGGAACCATTGCAGCCAACTGATTTGAATGCCAGCAATTTTGTTGACGAATTCCAGACCCAGTACGTTCGGCGCCGCGCCGGTCACGAACATAGAGGAGCTCAGGCTGGTACTGATGACCATCATCCACATCAGATATCCGCCGATACGGCGCGCGGAAGGATCGTTCGGGAATGATTTAAACAGCGGCGGCAGGTTTTTGATAACCGGGAATACGGTACCACCGGTACGCGCGGTGTTGGACGGTGTAAACGGCGCCAGCAGGATGTCGATAATAACAATCGCATAGCCCAGCGTCAGGGTACGTTTACCCATGAATTTCACCATGAACAGCGCGATACGACGACCCAGGCCGGTAACTTCATAACCCAGTGCGAAAATAAACGCGCCAAACACCAGCCACACGGTGGTGCTGGAGAAGCCCGCCAGACCCCACTTCAGCGCTTGCTTACCCGCTTTGAATGCCGGGTCGGCCAGCTCGGAAGCGTCAAACAGCAGATAGTTACTGCCGATAACGCAGATCGTCACGGCGATAAAGCTGATTGCCGTTGCCGGAATTGGCTCCAGAATCATCCCGACAATCATGGCCACGAACACGGCAAAATAGTGCCATGCCTGTGGGGGCATGCCATCAGGGACGGGGATAAGAAACATGACGCCCATGACTACCAATGGGGCCAGTAACTTCCAAATTTTATCTTTTGCTAAAGACATGTGTGTGATTCTCCGGAAAGGATCTTTAATTGTGATAATGATGAACTTGTGAAATCTGAGCTAAGAACCATGTGACGATCAGCAGATCGGCGCAGCCTCCAGGACTGAGGTTGCGTTCAATGCACTGTTGGTCGAACTGGCGTAGGTATTCGAGATCGGCAGGGGTACGAATCCCGCCTTGTTGCAACAACGTGGAGGCCTGCTGCTGTAACCAGCGCAAACCTTCTGCGCCACCACGGGAAGCCACGTTGGTGTCGCCGTTGATAGACATCAGCAGCAGTAACGTATCGAGTAACGCCAGTTCAGGATCGCGGCCCTCAGCCAGCAGCGCACGGTAGTGCGGCAGAGCATGCTGAATAACGAGGGGATATCCTGCTTCGGCTTCGCCGCGGGCGCCGGTTAATCCCAGTTGCTGATAAAGACGTTGGCCGGCCGTGAGTTGTTGGTTGTTCTGGCGCAGTTCGCGCTCGGTCAGGCCACGGCAAAATGTTGCTGCCGTACAGCAAAGGGTTTCAGCGGTAACGCTCAGGCGGAGCTGGAGCAGGCGGCCAATGGCGGCGCACAGTAATCCCAGCGAGAAGATGCTGCCTTTATGGGTGTTCACTCCGGCAGTGGCGCGAAACATATCGGCTTCGCAGGCCATGCCCAGAGGACGCAGTCCTTGCAGGACATCTTCCGGCGACTGCTGTGCGCTAAATGCGCCGTATTCGATAAAACGCGGTAGCCATGTCTGAATCGCTTCAGCACTGCGATAAAAATCTTCCAGCGCCATATCTTTATGCGCGCCGTTATTAATACGATCCACCAGACCCGGTTTGGGCGACAGGTTGACTTCCGTCAGCATGGCGCGCCACGCCAGCGTGGCGTAAGCGTCAGGCAGATCCAGAGGAAGGACTGCGTTATGAGTTGATGTTGCGGGAATCGGCATCATGCAGCAGTGCCTCCATCTGAGTGAGTAAGTCGGAAAGCGCGTGAGTTTTACCCCGCGCGCATTCGGCAGCGCTTTGCCCGCACAGCAGACAGCGGCGGGCAGGGAGCGCGAAATGACGCCGGGACAGAATTTCCCCTTCAGGGTTCAGGACGTCGATGTCCCATAACCGTCCCAGCGGGTGTGAATGCTCAAGTTCGATAGTGGCGAGCTTGAGGTCCTGGGCCGGAGCCTCAATGGCCAGCAGGCCTTCCGGTCCGCTGGCAGAGACCAGCGCAGTTTGCTCCCTGACAATCCAGGCGGATTTTTCCGCCAGCGCGAGCAGGGCGGTGACGCCGTGATTAAAGATGCGACGGGTTAATTCGCTGTCTTTAATCGGACCTGGCGCGACCACGGTAAACGAGACCAGTGGCGCGTGATGACGCGTGAGCCAGGCATGCTGCCTTGCTTGTCTCTCATCGCGGCTGGCGAGCAGCTCGGGGATGGAAACCGCGTGGCAAGTGGCGTGTTCAGGGAGCAGGTGCATGGTTTATTCCTTCACCTGATGCACAACGTCAATTACCGAACCATCGCGGTAGCGCACAACGGCAATTACGCGATCGGTAAATTCGATGGCGCGCGGTTGACCGGTTAGCTGCTGGGCACGTTCGCGCAGCCATTCAATCGACACCACTTTCATGCCAGCTTCTTGCAGGCGTTCCGCCAGTTCAGGGCGAGCAGGGTTGACGGCGATACCGTGGTCGGTAACCAGAATGTCAACGCTGGAACCTGGGGTTACGCAGGTCAGCACGTTATCTACCAATGTCGGGATGCGTCCACGAACCAGCGGTGCGACGATGATAGAAAGCGCTGCGGCCACAGCCGTATCGCAGTGACCACCGGAAGCGCCACGCAGTACGCCGTCGGAGCCGGTCAGTACGTTAACGTTGAAGCTGGTGTCTACTTCTAATGCGCTCAGTACCACAACGTCCAGACGGTCAACGGATGCGCCTTTCGAGCCCCAGTTAGCGTACTGGTTAGCGCTGATCTCAATGTGATTTGGATTGCGGGCCAGAGATTTCGCGGCGGCACTGTCGAAGCTTTGTACATCCAGCAGTTTGCGGATTAAGCCTTTTTCATGCAGATCAACGATGGTGGCGGTGATGCCGCCCAGCGCGAAATCGGCATGGATGTCACGGCTACGCATTTTGTCTTCCAGGAAACGGGTAACGGCCAGAGACGCGCCGCCGGTTCCTGTCTGCAATGAGAAGCCTTCATTGAAGTAACCGGAGTTAGCAATGACGTCTGCCGCACTGCGGGCGATCAACAATTCACGCGGATTGGTGGTCATACGGGTCGCGTCCGCACCAATTTTGTCCGCATCGCCGACCTGGTCGATCTGCACGATCAGATCCACTTGATCCTGGGTAATGCTGGCCGGGTTATGCGGATAGGTCAGCAGCTGTTCTGTCAGCAGGACAACCTGTCTGGCGTTTTCGGCATCGACGCGGGCATAGCCCAGTGAACCGCAGCACGCTTTACCGGTATAACCGTTAGCGTTACCAAACTGGTCGCAGGACGGTACGCCGAGGAATGCGACATCAATGTTGAGCTCGCCACTTTGCACCAGGTGTACACGACCGCCGTGGGAGTGGATTTGCACTGGCTCAGCCAGCAGACCACGAGAAATCTCTTCTGCCAGCGGGCCACGCAGCCCGGAGGTATAAATTCGGCTGACCACGCCCTGACGGATGTGCTCAACCAGCGGCGCGTGGCAGTCGCTCAGGGAGCTTGAGGCCAGCGTCAGATTTTTAAAGCCCATGCTGGCGATGGCGTCCATCACCAGGTTAATTGTCAGATCGCCGCCGCGAAATGCGTGGTGGAAAGAGATGGTCATACCATCCTGTAAACCTGAACGACGAATAGCGTCTTCCAGATTAGCGCACAGCTTTTTGTCGCGCGGTTTTTGCGCCTGCAATTCTGCTTTTGCGGTGCTCTGATAAGCGGAAAGCTCGCTTTCTGCATGACGGCTCCAGGTCGCCACGCGATCCTGGCGTTGAGACTGTTCGATTTTCTGCGTCATTTTTTTGCCTTATTCTTCGCGAATGCCGGAAAGTTCTGCCCGGGAGATAACCAGAAGGGCGCGCTCGATAACCGGGCTGTCGACCATCTTGCCGTTCAGGGAAACCACGCCACGACCTTCGCGGGCGGCAGCTTCAGCGGCTTCCACCACCAGACGGGCGTGAGCCAGCTCTTTGCTCGTCGGGGCATAGAGGTTATGCAGAAGTTCAATCTGGCGAGGGTTGATCAGCGACTTGCCGTCAAAACCCAGCTGCTTGATGTGTGAGGCTTCGTGCAGGAAACCTGCTTCGTTGTTGGCATCGGAATAGACGGTATCGAACGCCTGAATACCGGCAGAGCGCGCAGCCTGCAAAATAGAGCAGCGGGCAAACAGCAGTTCAGTGCCTTCCGGGGAACGTTCAGTACGCAGGTTACGCACATAATCTTCTGCACCCAGTGCAATGCCGATCAGGCGTTCTGAAGCGTGGGCGATTTCTACCGCGCGGGTAATGCCTAACGGCGACTCGATGGCGGCTAACAGGCCGGTGCTGCCGGGCTCACGTCCGCAGGCGTTTTCGATGCGCAGGATTTCGTTTTCAATGTCGATGACATCCTGTGCGGTATCGGTTTTCGGTAAACGCACAATGTCAGCGCCGCCGCGCACAACAGCTTCGAGGTCGTTGATGCCCCATTCGGAGTCGAGGGCGTTCACGCGCACGATGGTTTCAACGTCGTGATACAGCGGATGCTGCAGCGCGTGGTACACCATGCGGCGAGCGGTATCTTTTTCACGCAGCGCGACGGAGTCTTCCAGGTCGAACATCAGCGCATCAGCCGGGTAGATAAACGAGTTGCTGACCATGGCGGCATTGGCGCCCGGTACGAACAACATGCTACGGCGGGTACGGGTTTTACGTTGTTGTAAAGATTCGGCAATCACTGGCAATCCTCCCATGGCAGTGCCGGAATACCGCCAGCGCGGGCCAGTAGTGCTTCCAGTCGCGCACGTAAAATGCAGTCCAGTGCGCCTTTATCATCAACATTTAATTGCACGCCGCGTACGTTGTAGCGGGACAGTACGTCCAGAATGGTGGCCCGAATGGCATCACCGAACTGCTTTTCGACGCTACTGTTAACCTGCAGGTCAATATCCTGCGAATCGAGTGGGGCGATGCGGATCATCACATCACCGGACTCGAGTGTGCCTGCGACGGCTGCCTGGTTTATTTTCATTTTTCACCTGTTGCTAATGCGGGGGTATTTTGGCGGACTGCCGCACCCGATGAGGCTCGTTCAACCATGCTTTGCAGATAGCGCAGCGTGGCGTCAGGAACCAGGGATGCGATAGCCGTGAGATCTTTTTTAACCAGCAGCTTGCGCACCCAGGAGGCGGAAATCGGCATCTCCTGGAAGCACAGCCGCTCAATTTCCACCAGTTCAATCGGTGGGGCGGGAAGCGTTGGGGTCTCCAGCCAGTAACGCATATCGTTGTTATACTGGGAGGTGACGGTGCAATACGGCTCGGTACCCACGAAACGGTGCGTAACGCCGAGAGCCGGGGCCAGGTACTGGCGGAAGATTTTCAGGTCTATTTCGGTGTAGCAGTGGTTAATAACGCTCTGCTCTTTGATGAAGTAGCACGGGAACGTGGCGCGGGAAATGATGTATTCCGAACCGCGATGCACGGTTAAACGCGGAATGTCTTTTGTCCCTTTGAGTACCAGATCCAGTCGGTCTTCATACGGAAAACGCGAGGTATCTTCTTTCACCAAAAACAGATGCAGCCAGTCACATTGCGCGGCCGCCTGTTGGATCAGAAAACGATGACCGTTGGTGAAGGGGTTGGCGTTCATGACGATACAGCCAATTTTTTTCCCTTCATGACGCTGTTTTGCCAGCGATTCGGCGTAGCGTTTCAGCCGTGTGGTGCTGTTTTCCATCAATACCATAATGCCGGGCACGCTGGTGAGCGTGGAAAAGCCACACTGTTTAAACAGCGATTCGTACTCGGTTTTGGTATAGATGAAGAGGTGCGTACAGTGGCGCTCATAGGCGAGGTTGATGAGTTCTGTCGCCAGCGTCAGCGCCAGGCCTTCACCGCGCACGGACTCACAAATCGCGACGCACTTAATGATATTTCCGGCGATACCGCCACAGGCAATCAGGCGATCGTCACGGGTGACGGTGATAAATACTTCGACGGTGGTATCAACGCTCAGATCGTTCTCTTTCAGAAATTGCGCGATAGCCGCCATCTTTTTATTTTCTGAGCGTTTAACTTGCGTGAATATATTATTACCGAACATAGTAAATAGAGCCCCGATGCTATATTTGTTACTGGGTTTCTGTTTTTGTTGCTCTGATTAGCAACCTGATAACGTTTTGTTTGCAATTGAAGGGAATGGTTTTTTATTACGGAGTATTTCTTTTTTTTCCTGCTGCATACATCGTAAGGAGTATTTTGGAGGTAATTTTTGATTTATTTCACAATAAGTTAGAAGGTTTTAATGTGTTTTATGGTTTTAAGTTTTTTAATTAATTTAACTCGGAAATAGCGCGCGGTTTTAATTTGTTTAATTGATTTAAGGTGGGGAATCTGCAACGATCCTGTTTTTATACCGTGACTTTTAAATAAAACATTTTTATTACAACTACAATAGAAAATAAGTTTCGGGAACGTCGGTGAGGAAAAATTATGGCAGAGCAGAAAAATAAAACACGGTTTCCTTTTTTTCGCAGTCTGGCGTTTCCGTTACGCATCTTTCTGCTCATTCTGGTCGTTTCTGTTCTTATTATCGCAGCGTTAGCACAATACTTTACCGCCAGTTTTGAAGATTATCTGACGACACACGTCCGTGATATGGCAATGAACCAGGCGAAAATCATCGCCTCTAATGACAGCATCATCGCGGCGGTGAAGCATCGTGATTACAAGCGCCTGGCGACTATTGCCGACAAACTACAGAGTGGGACTGATTTCGACTATGTCGTTATTGGAGATACGCACTCCATTCGTCTTTATCATCCGAACCCAGAAAAAATTGGTTACCCGATGCAGTTCACCAAGCCTGGCGCGCTGGAAAAAGGTGAGAGCTACTTTATTACCGGTAAAGGATCTATTGGGATGGCAATGCGCGCCAAAACTCCTATCTTTGATGACGATGGCAAAATCATTGGCGTGGTCTCAATTGGCTATCTGATCAGTAAAATTGACAGCTGGCGATCGGATTTCTTACTGCCAATGGCTGGGGTATTTATCCTGCTGTTGTTGGTACTTATGCTGCTCTCCTGGTTTTTTGCTGCCCATATTCGTCGGCAGATGTTGGGGATGGAGCCTAAACAAATCGCGCGGGTGGTGCGTCAGCAGGAAGCGCTGTTCAGCTCGGTGTATGAAGGGTTGATTGCCGTGGATCCTGACGGATATATCACTGCGATAAACCGCAGTGCGAGGAAAATGCTGGGGCTGTCATCGCCGGGCAGAAAGTGGCTGGGAAAACCGGTAAATGAAGTCGTTCAGCCAGCGGACTTTTTCACCCAGCAGATTGCGGAACAACGCCAGGATGCGATGGTTAATTTTAATGGGTTGAGCGTTATCGCCAACCGTGAGGCGATTCGCTCCGGTGACGAACTGCTCGGCGCTATTATCAGTTTTCGTAGTAAAGATGAAATTGCTACCCTTAATGCGCAATTAACGCAAATCAAACAGTATGTTGAGAGCCTGAGAACGCTGCGTCATGAGCACCTGAACTGGATGTCGACCATCAATGGCCTGCTGCAAATGAAAGAGTATGACCGGGTGCTGGCTATGGTTCAGGGAGAGTCACAGGCACAGCAGCAACTGATTGACAGCCTGCGCGGCGCCTTTGCCGATCGTCAGGTGGCGGGTCTGTTATTTGGCAAGGTACAACGTGCACGGGAACTGGGTCTTACGATGACCATTGTTCCTGGCAGCCAACTGCACCAACTACCTGAAGGGCTGGATAGCACAGAGTTTGCAGCAATTGTTGGCAATCTGCTTGATAATGCATTTGAAGCGAGTTTACGCACCCAGCAAGGCAACAAAGTCGTCGAACTCTATTTGAGCGACGAAGGGGATGATGTGGTCATCGAAGTTGCCGATCAGGGATGCGGTGTGCCGGAAGCATTGCGTGAAAAAATATTTGAACAGGGTGTAAGCACCCGTACCGATGAACCAGGCGAACATGGCATCGGTTTGTATCTGATTGCAAGTTATGTGAGGCGCTGTAACGGGGTGATTACGCTCGAAGATAACTCCCCTTGCGGCACCTTATTTTCTTTATTTCTTCCGAAAGTGAAAAAAAATAATGACGGAACCATTAACGCTACTGATCGTTGAGGATGAAACGCTACTGGCGGAAATGCATGCTGAATATATCCGCCATATACCCGGCTTCAGCCAGATATGGCTGGCGGGTAATCTTGCGCAGGCAAGAATGATGATTGAGCGTTTTAAGCCCGGTTTGATTCTTCTTGATAACTACTTACCGGACGGTAAGGGTATTACTTTGTTGCATGAGTTGACCCAGGCGCGCTATCCGGGCGGTGTGGTCTTTACCACGGCGGCCAGCGATATGGAAACGGTCTCCGAGGCCGTGCGCAGCGGCGCGTTTGATTATCTGGTCAAACCTATCGCTTACGAGCGATTGGGGCAGACGCTTACGCGGTATCAACAGCGCAGACGCATGCTGGCAGGCAATGACAGCGCCAGTCAAAAGCAGATTGATGAAATGTTTAACGCCTACGCGCGCGGCGAGCCGAAAGGCGATTTGCCGACCGGGATTGATGCGTTAACGCTGAATGCGGTGCTGAAGCTATTTGCCGATCCGACGGTACATCATACTGCGGAAACGATCGCCCAGGCGCTCACCATCAGTCGTACGACCTCCAGACGCTATCTGGAGTACTGTGCCAGCCGCCATTTGATTATCGCGGAGATTATTCACGGGAAGGTAGGCAGGCCGCAGCGTATTTATCACGGCGGCTAAATGCTGATTTCTTAAGTAGGCCGGATAAGATGCTTTAGCATCGCCATCCGGCAACGGGGTTGAAATGCCGGATGCGGCGTAAATGCCTTATCCGGCCTACATTTCGCTGAAAGTCAGCCGCCAACAACGGCTGAAGAAGAGCCTGGTACCATCACTTCGGTGGCGATAATCACCACCAGCAGTCCGACCAGTACCGGAACCGAGGTACGTTTCACCACTTCGAACGGAGAAATCTTCGCCATCCCTGCGACAGCCACAACCACGCCGGAGACCGGGGAAATTGTGCGCCCAAGGTTAGAAGCCTGAAGCATCGGGATAACAAGATAAGCCGGGTTAATGCCGGAAGAATGTGCCAGCTTAGGGATCATCTCAACGAAAGCATAGAACGGGGCGTTACCGGAGCCTGTAGTCATTGCCGCCAGCATCGTCAGGATCACCAGCACCATCATCAGAATAATGCTTGCTGAGCCAAACGAGGTGGCGATAGAGATCAGACTCTGAATAAAGCCGATGGTGCTCAACCCCTGGGCAAAAACACCCGCTGCAACAAGCAGCATAACTACGTTAGCAAAGGCATCCGCCATGCCACGGTAAGCGACTTCCAGACCTGAAAACACCTTTTGAGTGTTGAATCCACGAACAAATTCCAGAACGGCGGCGATGAGCATGCACAGTACCAGAATCGTAATGATGTGCAGCTGTGGACCCCATTTACCATCAAAAATCAGGACGCCTACGATCGGTGTAAACGGCAGGATGGCGTAAAAAGACGGCGCGGTAGTGGTGATTTCTGCCACGTCTAACATTTCGTGAGAAATGTTCTCTTTTTTATCCAGATAGCGCTGCCAGAAAAAGTGTGCGATCGCCATAGCAATGATGGCGGCAATGGAAATTGGCAGCGTGGTTTTAAACGCGAAATCAATCAACGGCATTTCTGCGGCTTTTGCCGCCAGCACTACATCACCGGATGTCGGTGAAAGAATGATTGCAGCGGGGGAGGCACATATGGCCGCCGCGGCGCCACGGCTGATCCCAACGTTTACCATGATCGGGAACAGCGTTGCCATCAGCAATACGCCCAGGCCGGTAGCTGACGAGACTGCCAGCGACATCAGACAGGCGACAAAATAGGCGGCAATCATCAACAGATAAGGTGAGTTGATATATTGCAGCGGTTTGGAGGCCAGCTTAACGACCATATCGTTCGCGCCAATATGCGTCATGTAGGCGGCAAAACCACACAGCATCATAATCATCATGCCGAGATCGCCACCGCGGCTCATCAGCAAAATTTTAATGTATTCAACAATGTCTGTAGCAGTATAGCCCGTCGTTGCTGCGCTGGAAGGCAGAACTTTATGTCCCATCACCGCACTGATAATCAGCAAAACCAGACCACCAACAAACAGTACGCCGGTGGCGGAATAACCTTTGATGATGTAGCGCGCCACACCCACAATAACCACAACCCCAATAAGGAGTTCAATAAATGTCAACATTGTTTCCCCTGTCGCATTGCTGCCCAGAAAGTAAAAAAACTAAAAAAAGTAAAAAGTGGTGACAGAATGTGCCTAATAAACCGATAACTATTGCTGATTGAAATCAATAAAAATACGGATTCAACCGATGGCCAGACTGTTTTTTCAACATCGTGGTTTAAAAAAGAATCTCCCCGGCAAAAACTGTGAAACGCATTGCTGTTGTGTGTATTTTGATATTAAAATGTTAAATTGTTGTTTCTTTATTTGCTTGTCACGTTTGAAAAGAACAATTTAATAGCAATCAAGAGAAACTTATTCCTGTAATAAAGCCCAGTAAATAGAGGGGAATTATCTTATAAGCATTATCCAAAGAATATTCTGATTTTTTACTTGCGCATTTTTGTTAAGTTAACATTAAGGTTGAGTTTGCTACAATTGCTAATAACTCCCAGGATGGTAATTAAGTTGTGATTGTCGCTAAACGATATTTTCTCATTTTTTCATTTCTTTTTATTCAGTTAGCTTTCATTCCCCAGGGGGCTGCTGAAGATAAAGGCTGGTTTGCCACGTTTAAAGATAATGTCAGTGAAACCTGGCAGCAGCCGGAACATTATGATCTGTATGTACCGGCTATTACCTGGCATGCCCGTTTTGCTTACGATAAAGAAAAAACGGATCGCTACAACGAGCGACCTTGGGGGGCAGGATTTGGCCAATCCCGCTGGGATGATAAAGGAAACTGGCACGGGCTTTATATTATGGCCTTTAAGGATTCCTACAATAAATGGGAACCGATTGGCGGCTACGGCTGGGAGAAAACATGGCGTCCGCTGCCTGATGAAAACTTCCATACCGGCCTTGGCTTTACTGCTGGCTTTACCGCGCGCGATAACTGGAACTACATACCCGTGCCGGTGCTGTTACCGCTGGCGTCAATTGGTTATGGTCCGGCAACGTTCCAGATGACCTACATTCCAGGAACCTATAACAATGGTAACGTCTACTTTGCGTGGTTACGCTTCCAGTTTTGATAGGCTATCTGTAGTGTCAGCCAGGTATTAAAAATCATTAAAAAACAGATAGATGGCAACTCTCACTGAAAAATAACGCGACATTTATCACTTTTTGATAAAGTTCGACTGGACAAAGCGCACCACAATTGTTGTACTGATACCCGACACAGCATTTGTGTCTATTTTTCATGTAAAGGTAATTTTGATGTCTAAGATTAAAGGTAACGTTAAGTGGTTTAATGAGTCCAAAGGATTCGGTTTCATTACTCCGGAAGATGGCAGCAAAGACGTGTTCGTACACTTCTCTGCAATCCAGACCAATGGTTTTAAAACTCTGGCTGAAGGTCAGCGCGTAGAGTTCGAAATCACTAACGGTGCCAAAGGCCCTTCTGCTGCAAACGTAATCGCTCTGTAAGCATACGACAGCAAGCATTCAAAACCCGCTTAATTGCGGGTTTTTTTCGCTCTAATGTGCGGGAGAGGCAGAAACCAGCCAGAATGCCAGAGCGGTCATCGCAAATGATCCCAGTAGATTAACCAGCACATTCACCATAGCCCAGCCAAAGCGTCCTTCCTGAAGTAAAAATACGACCTCTGCCGAGAAGGTGGAGAACGTTGTCAGCCCGCCGCAAAAGCCGGTAGTAATCAGAACCTTCCACATTGGATCGATGTTTGTCATACGATTAAACCACGCCAGACCCATACCAATGATAAACGCGCCAAGTAAGTTTGCCGCCAGTGTACCGAATGGAATAGCCTGATGCAGTGGGTTGAAGCGCATGCTCAACATCCATCTTGCTACGCTACCTGTACCACCACCGATAAAAACCGCTAAAAGAAGTTGTAACACAGCTAAATCCTGCTATTTGATTGTATATAGGGTGAGTGTAACGCTGAATAATCGTTGTTGGCGAGCCTGACAAACTTTTCTGGAGGGAATATGTTCGTTGCAGCAGGGCAGTTTGCCGTGGGACCTTCGTGGGAAAAGAATGCAGAAACCTGTGCCTTATTGATGTCTCAGGCCGCAGGAGAGGGAGTATCGTTGTTGGTATTACCGGAGGCGTTGCTGGCCCGTAACGATATTGACCCTGACCTGTCAGTAAAGTCAGCACAATTGCTGGAGGGTGGGTTCCTGACACGTTTACTCCAGGAAAGCGCGCAAAATGAGATGACGACAATCCTGACGATTCATGTTCCTTCTGTGCCAGGCCGGGCATTTAACATGTTGGTGGCGTTACGAGGAGGCCGGGTGGTTGCCCATTATGCAAAATTGCATCTTTACGACGCGTTCGCGATTCAGGAGTCGCGGAATGTCGATGCAGGAGACGCCATAGCGCCGCTGCTGGACGTAGACGGATTAAAGGTAGGGTTGATGACCTGCTATGACCTGCGTTTCCCTGAGCTGGCGTTAGCGCACGCTCTGCAGGGGGCAGACATCCTCGCTTTACCTGCCGCCTGGGTGCGGGGAGCACTAAAAGAGCATCACTGGGCAACATTGTTGGCGGCAAGAGCCCTGGATGCCACTTGCTATGTTATTGCGGCTGGAGAATGTGGTAATAAGAACATTGGTCAAAGCCGGGTCATCGACCCCTTTGGCGTGACCATTGCCGCAGCGGCAGAAACGCCGGCGCTGATTATGGCCGAGGTTTCAGCAGAGCGGGTGAAGCAGGTCAGGGCCCAACTTCCGGTATTAAGTAACCGACGCTTTGCGCCACCGCAATTATTATGACGTTTTTTTAAACAAGGCTTGATTCACCTTGTTACAGATTGCTATTGTGTGCGCGCGTCGAAAGGCCGTTAATATTCTCAGGTTAATATGGCGCTTTATGCAGCCTGGTTTAAGTTAAGAAGGTATCTATGGGTGAGATTAGTATTACCAAACTGCTGGTGGTTGCCGCACTGGTCGTTCTGCTGTTTGGTACCAAGAAGTTACGTACACTGGGTGGAGACCTGGGAACGGCAATTAAGGGCTTTAAGAAAGCGATGAACGACGATAATGCCGATGCCAGAAAAGAGGCTGATGGTAGCGTTCAGGCGGAAAAGCTCTCTCATAAAGAGTAATGTCAGGAGCATGATGCTCTTACTGTGTGCTCTGTATGAAAAAAACCGGCAATTTGCCGGTTTTTTTATTGCTGAAATGTAAGTGAGTATTACACGATTACTTCACTTCCAGCCCTTTGGCCTGCATGTCAGCGTGGTATGAAGAACGAACGAATGGGCCGCAGGCTGCATGGGTAAAGCCCATCGCCATGGCTTCGGCTTTCATCTCGTCGAACTCATCCGGGCTGACGTAGCGTTGCACTGGCAGGTGATGGCGGCTCGGCTGTAAATACTGCCCCAGCGTCAGCATGGTCACGCCATGGCTGCGCAGATCGCGCATGACTTCAATGATTTCGGCATTGGTTTCACCCAGACCTACCATCAGACCCGATTTAGTCGGGATCTCCGGGTGCGCTTCTTTGAAACGCGCCAGAAGCTTCAGCGACCAGTTGTAGTCAGCTCCCGGACGTACGTTACGGTAAATACGCGGTACGTTTTCGAGGTTGTGGTTAAATACGTCCGGCGGTGTGGCCGTGAGAATATCCAGCGCGCGATCCATACGACCACGGAAGTCAGGCACCAGAGTTTCGATCTTAATCGACGGACTTTTCTCGCGAATAGCGGTGATGCAGTCAGCAAAGTGCTGAGCGCCGCCGTCACGTAGATCGTCACGGTCAACGGAGGTAATGACGACATAGCGCAGCGCCATGTCCGCAATCGTCTGGGCCAGTTTCAACGGCTCGTTGGCATCAGGCGCAACCGGACGGCCATGGGCAACGTCACAGAATGGGCAACGGCGAGTACAGATTGCGCCGAGGATCATAAAGGTTGCGGTTCCGTGATTGAAACATTCAGCCAGGTTAGGGCAGGAAGCTTCTTCGCAGACAGAGTGCAGGCCGTTTTTGCGCATTGCCGCTTTGATGCCCTGGATGCGAGTGGAGTCCGCTGGCAGTTTTATTTTCATCCATTCCGGTTTACGCAGCAGGGCTTCACGCTCTGTTGCCACATTTTTAACCGGGATAAGAGCCATCTTATCGGCATCGCGGTATTTAACACCGCGTTCCATCACAATGGGTTTACTCATAGCTTGCGTGTTCCAGTTGCGAATTACGAAGGAAAGCGTTTCAATTCAAGGGAATGTTGCATTTATCAACTATTTTTGAATTAGTGATACGCAGTATATCATTGAAACGGGCCAGAAAGCAGCCTGACAGGCTGGCAAAATGTAAAATAGTTGTTGTTTTGTGCCATTTGCCACAACATATGCCGTGGCAAAGTATGACCGCATTTTTAGTCCGCAACGTATTCGTGCGGTGGGTTACCCAACAGCGCCAGAATGTTGGCCAGCAGGCGCGGGCGAATGCTCTCAGTGGTGGCCGCGCTATCCCATTGCGATACTTTTGCCATCTCCATTCCGGCATAACCACAAGGATTGATACGCAGGAAAGGCGACAGGTCCATATCCACGTTGAGCGCTAAGCCGTGAAATGAACATCCCTTACGAATACGTAACCCTAATGAGCAGATTTTCTTCTCACCGACATAAACGCCAGGCGCGTCGGCTCGCGGGTGGGCGTCGATGCCAATTTCCGCAAGGGTATTGACGACAGTTTGCTCCAGCAGCGTAACCAGCTCGCGAACACCCAGTTTGCGGCGTTTCAGGTTCAACAGCACATACATGACCTGTTGGCCCGGTCCGTGGTAGGTCACCTGACCACCACGATCGCTCTGAATCACCGGAATATCTCCCGGCATTAGTACGTGCTCGGCTTTACCTGCCTGACCCTGAGTAAAGACAGGATAATGCTCTACCAGCCAGATTTCATCATGACTGTTTTCATCGCGGGTATCGGTAAATTCGTGCATGGCCAGAGAGACTGGCTCGTAAGGTTGAAGACCGAGCTGGCGGACCAGAATTTTATCCTGATACAAAACGGCATCTCCGTAGATACTCACACAGAGTAGAGAATGTTAAAGAGGGGAAAAGTATATCACAGGAGGAAGAGGTTACCCGAGCGGGGATGCAGCGGGTAACCGACAGGTTTTACAGCACCATGCGTACGATATCGATATTACCTAATTCTTCGTACAGCGTTTCAACCTGCTCAATGTGTGTAGCAGTGATGGTGATAGAGACCGAGTGGTAGTTGCCTTTGCTGCTCGGTTTTACCGTCGGAGAGTAATCACCTGGCGCATGGCGCTGTACCACTTCAACCACCTGATCAACCAGCTCAGGCAACGCCTGCCCCATTACTTTGTAAGTAAATGGAGTAGGGAATTCAAGCAGTTCGTTAAGTTTGGTTTTCATGTCAGCTCCGGCGTTACATCAAAAAATAATAACTCCCACAGCGCGTGGGAGTTATCTGGATACCTAGTATATGGGGACGTAAATCACACTTTCAAGTGTTCGATTTTTAGCCAAACCAGTGGTGGAACATTAATTTAATGTAATCAATGATTTTCCCAAAGAAGTTGCCTTCCGGGATTTCCTGCAGCACGACCAGTGGGCGCTGCTCGATGGTTTTGCCATCAAGCTGGAAGTTGATGGTACCGACAACCTGATTTTTCTGCAGCGGCGCGTGCAGTTCAGTGGTGTTCAGCACATAACTTGCTTTCAGATCTTTCATACGGCCGCGCGGAATGGTCAGGTAGACATCCTTATCGACACCTAACGATGCGCGATCGGTGTTACCAAACCAGGCGGGTTCTGAGGCAAATTCTTTACCCACTTTCAGCGGGTTGACGGTTTCGAAGAAACGGAAGCCCCAGGTCAGCAGTTTTTTGCTTTCGGTTTCGCGACCTTTATAGGTGCGACCACCCATTACGGCGGAGATCAGACGCATCTGGCCTTCGGTTGCGGATGCAACAAGGTTATAGCCAGCTTTATCGGTGTGACCGGTTTTGATACCGTCGACATTCAGGCTGTTATCCCACAGCAGACCGTTACGGTTTAACTGACGAATGCCGTTAAAGGTGAACTCTTTTTCTTTATAGATAGAGTATTCATTAGGCACATCGCGAATCAGCGCCTGACCAATCATCGCCATATCGCGGGCTGAACTGTACTGACCGTCAGCATCAAGACCATGAACGGTCTGGAAGTGGGTGTTTTTCAGACCCAGCGCGTTCACATAGCTGTTCATCAGGCCGACGAAAGCATCCTGGCTACCGGCAGCGAAGTCAGCCATCGCCACACATGCGTCGTTCCCGGACTGCAGGTTAATACCACGGATCAACTGAGAGACAGGAACCTGCATGCCTGGCTTGAGGAACATCAGCGATGAACCTTTAAAGACCGGGTTACCCGTAGCCCATGCGTCATTGCCGACGGTGACCAGATCGGTTTCTTTGAACTTCCCGGCTTTCATCGCCTGGCCGATGACGTAGCTGGTCATCATTTTGGTCAGGCTGGCGGGGTCGCGGCGAGTGTCAGCATTCTGTTCTGCCAGAACTTTACCTGAATTGTAATCAATCAGGATATACGACTCCGCATCGATCTGCGGAACGCCGGGGATCATGGTTTTAATATTCAGGTCATCGGCATGTGCAGCAGAGAGAGTAGCTGCGCAGAGAGCCGCGGTGAGCGCCATACGCTGCACGAAACGAGCGGAAAAAGTGGTCTTCATGGTCTGAACTACGACGTCCGTGATGAAATTAAAAAAAGTGCCCTACTATAGCAAATGCATAACGGGCAGGCATCTGACTTTCCGCGTGACTTTGTTAATGTCATTTACGGAAATTGACAATTCAGATACCCGGTTTACGTTATTACATGCCGGTGATGAAGGACTGTAATTGCGCCTCGGATTGAAGACGCTGCTGCAATGAGGAGGCTTCAGTTTTGCTGGTGAATGGCCCCATCTGAATACGCCATACCGCGCCGTTTTGCACTACCCGTCCTGGGACGCCAAACTGCTGACTTAAGCGCTTTTGATACTGCTGCGCTCGGGTTTGATCGCTAACGGCACCGACCTGAACGACATAGCGTCCGTTATTCGCAGCGGCTGGCGCGGTTACCGGGGCAGTTGATGCCGCGGGAGTGGTGGTTACAGGCTGTGGCGCAGGCGTGGGTTCACTGCCTTCAAGCACACCAGCTGCAAGCGTTGTCGGCGCGCCGAGGAAACCACTGCTGTTGACTGGCGCACCGCTGGCATCCTCGCTTTTCAGCGTGGAATTGCTGATAGGGCGGATGTCATTTTGCGGCTGGCCCGCATCCGGTGCGGAAGACATAGTGCCACCACCGCTTAAATCAGGGCGAGCGGGCAGGGCATAGGTTTGTTTCGCCACGGTCGTACAGGCCATACCCGGTCCGGATAATGAACCATCCTGAGCGACGATGATCGGGTCGATACGCACTTTGGTGTTGTTAGACGTGTTCAGTCGATCGGCGGCGGCACGTGAAAGTGAAATTACACGATCGTTGCCATAAGGGCCGCGATCGTTAATGCGCACGACGATCATCCTGCCGTTTGCCAGGTTGGTGATTCTGGCATAGCTTGGGATCGGCAGCGTCGGGTGCGCAGCGGTCAACTGCATTGGGTCAAACGCTTCACCAGACGCGGTTAAATTGCTTCCAGGCTCCGCATCATAAATAGCGGCAAGCCCGGCCTGACTAAAGCGGGAGGGATCCTGGACTATTTTGTAGCTCTTACCATCACGCTGGTAGTCCTGATTCGCCGTTGGGTTCAGGGGTTCAAAGCGCGGATCGGCCCCGCTGATTTCAACAATCGGACCATTACACACCGCAGGCTGCGGCGCGACAGCAACCTGTTGCTGACCATCATCATTCGAACACGCCGCGAGCATTCCTGCTGCGATGCAGATACCAAGCCACTGCTTACGCATTGCGTACCCCTTACACGCTTTTCGACAACATTTTTCTATGGGTGTGGATCGACATAACAATCCCGAACCCGGCCATCAGCACGATCAGTGCTGAGCCTCCGTAACTGACCAGTGGGAGTGGAACCCCAACCACAGGGAGAATACCGCTCACCATACCAATATTTACGAAGACATAAACGAATAATATCAACATTAAACCACCCGCCATGACGCGACCAAAGGTGGTTTGTGCGCGAGCCGCGATCCACAACCCGCGCATAATCAGCAAAATGTACAGCGTCAGCAAAATCAAGATTCCCACCAGACCCAGTTCTTCCGCTAAGACGGCGAAGATAAAGTCAGTGTGGCGTTCGGGTAAAAACTCAAGCTGCGACTGCGTACCGTGCAGCCAGCCTTTACCGCGTAATCCGCCGGAACCAATAGCAATTTTAGACTGAATAATGTGATAGCCCGCGCCCAGCGGATCGGTTTCAGGGTCGAGTAACATCATGACGCGTTGACGCTGGTAGTCATGCATCAGGAAGAACCACAGTATCGGAATAAACGCGGCGACCAAAACGACTGCCACACCGATTAAGCGCCAGCTCAAACCAGAAAGGAACAGGACAAACAGGCCAGAAAGGGCAACCAGAATTGAGGTGCCGAGGTCAGGCTGAGCGGCAACCAGCAGCGTGGGCATAAAAATCAGCACCAGCGCAATCGCGGTATTTTTTAGCGATGGCGGGCAGACGTCGCGGTTGATGAAGCGTGCGACCATCAGCGGCACGGCAATCTTGGCGATTTCAGAAGGCTGAAAGCGCACGATACCCAAATCCAGCCAGCGCTGGGCGCCTTTGGAAATAGCGCCGAAGGCGTCAACCGCCACCAACAGAATGATGCAGAAGATATAAAGATAGGGCGCCCAACCTTCATAAACCCTGGGCGGAATTTGCGCCATCACCACCATGATGACCAGGCCCATCGCGATCTGGCCGACCTTACGCTCCATCATGCCAATATCCTGGCCGCTGGCGCTCCAGATGACCAGCGAGCTGTAGACCAGCAGAGCCAGCAAAATAAGCAACATTGTGGGATCGATGTGGATTTTGTCCCAAAATGTTTTTTTGTTCGGATTATCCGTCACGATTATTGGTCCTCAGCTGCTGCAACCGCTGGGTTTTCCGCAGGCAGATTGGTGTTGTTGTCGCCCAACATAATGTGGTCAAGGATCTGGCGCATAATCGTCCCTACAGCCGGACCCGCACCGCCGTTTTCAAGGATCATGGCGACAGCGACCTGGGGGTTATCGTAAGGTGCGAAGGCCGTCATTAACTTGTGGTCACGTAAACGTTCGGCGATTTTATGCGCGTTATAGGTTTCATTAGCTTTCAGGCCAAAGACCTGTGCGGTACCGGATTTCGCCGCAATTTTGTATGGCGCGCCAGCGAAATATTTATGTGCAGTCCCGTTAGGGCGGTTAGCGACGCCGTACATACCGTCTTTGGCGATTTCCCAGTAACCGGAATGAATATCGCCAACGGGCGGTTCGTGCGGCTGAACCCATGGGACTTGCTTGCCGTTTTCTGCCGTGCTCATCAGTAGATGCGGGACTTTTACCAAACCGTCGTTGATAAGGATCATCAGCGCTTTACTCATCTGGATAGGGGTTGCCGTCCAGTAACCCTGACCGATGCCGACCGGAATGGTATCACCCTGGTACCATGGCTTTTTAAACCGTTTTTGCTTCCATTCACGGGTTGGCATGTTTCCGGAACGTTCTTCGGCAAGATCGATGCCCGTATATTGACCGTAGCCAAACTTGCTCATCCACTCGGAAAGCCGGTCTATCCCCATATCATAGGCGATTTGATAGAAAAACGTATCCGCGGACTCTTCCAGAGAGCGGGTGATGTTCAGGTGGCCGTGACCCCACTTTTTCCAGTCGCGGTAACGTTTCTCAGAGCCGGGTAACTGCCACCAGCCCGGATCGAACAGACCGGTATTGCGAGTGATGACGCCTGCGCTTAACGCAGAAACCGCAACGTAAGGCTTAACCGTCGACGCTGGAGGATAAACGCCTTGCGTGGCGCGGTTAACCAATGGGGTATTCGGGTCATTGAGCAACCCGGAGTAATCTTTACTGGAGATGCCATCCACAAACAGGTTGGGGTCGTAGCTTGGCATGGAGACCAGCGCCAGAACGCCACCGGTACGCGGGTCGGTGACCACCACGGCGGCGCGGCTCCCCGCCAACAGCGTTTCAATATACTGCTGGAGCTTCAAATCCAGCGTGAGATAAATATCATGCCCGGCCTGCGGCGCGACCTCTTTAAGCTGACGAATGACACGACCGCGGTTGTTGACTTCAACTTCTTCATAGCCGGTCTGTCCATGCAGCACGTCTTCATAATAGCGTTCAATACCGAGCTTACCGATATCGTGCGTCGCCGCGTAGTTAGCCAGTTTGCCGTCTTTGTCCAGGCGGTCCACGTCTTTATCGTTGATCTTCGATACGTAGCCAATCACGTGGGTCAGGGCGGAACCGTAAGGGTAGTAGCGGCGTTTATAGCCTTTGACTTCAACGCCAGGAAAGCGATATTGATTAACGGCAAACCGTGCGACCTGAACTTCCGTCAGGTTGGTTTTTACCGGAATAGAGGTGAAGCGGTGTGAACGGGCGCGTTCTTTTTTAAACGCGGCAATATCGTCGTCCGTCAGATCTACGACGTTGCGCAGCGCGTCGAGCGTATCCTGAATGTTGTCTACCTTCTCCGGCATCATTTCAATCTGATAAATGGTGCGGTTAAGGGCAAGCGGAATTCCGTTGCGGTCATAAATAATGCCGCGACTGGGAGGAATAGGTACCAGTTTAATGCGGTTCTCGTTCGAACGTGTCTGATAATCAGTAAAACGAACGATTTGCAGATTATACAGGTTGGCGATCAGCACGCCGGTCAGCAGCAAAATCCCCAAAAAAGCGACCAGCGCCCGGCGCACAAACAGCGCGGACTCAGCCGAATAGTCGCGAAAAGAATTCTGTAGTTTCATCCGCTGCTTAATCTACTCAAGAATCAATGATCACTCACGGTGATAAGGATGGTTGGTGGTAATGCTCCACGCCCTGTACAGACTCTCCGCTACCAGAACCCGAACAAGAGGGTGAGGAAGGGTTAACGCAGAGAGTGACCAGCTTTGTTCCGCCGCTGCTTTACAAGCGGGAGACAGACCTTCCGGCCCGCCGATCAGCAGACTGACGTCGCGGCCGTCCAGTTTCCAGCGCTCCAGTTCGGTCGCCAGCTGCGGCGTGTCCCAGGGTTTGCCCGGAATATCAAGGGTGACGATGCGGTTCTTGCCTGCGGCGGCCAGCATCTGCTCACCCTCTTTGTCGAGAATGCGTTTAATGTCCGCGTTCTTGCCGCGTTTTCCTGCCGGGATTTCGATCAGCTCAAAGGGCATATCTTTCGGAAACCGACGCAGATACTCGGTAAATCCTGTTTGTACCCAGTCAGGCATTTTCGTACCCACAGCGACAAGTTGCAGCTTCACGCATTAACTCCAGAGTTTTTCCAGTTCATACAGGCGACGGCTTTCTTCCTGCATCACGTGGACAATCACATCGCCGAGGTCAACGACGATCCAGTCAGCGACGTTCTCGCCCTCCACGCCGAGCGGCAGCAGGCCGGCAGTGCGGGACTCCTGAACAACGTGATCTGCGATGGACATAACGTGACGGCTGGACGTGCCAGTGCAGATAATCATGCAATCAGTGATGCTGGATTTGCCCTGAACGTCTAAGGCGATGATGTCTTGACCTTTCAGGTCATCAATTTTGTCGATTACAAAATCCTGGAGTGCTTTACCCTGCAAGTGTTCCCCCTGGGTGAAAAGAGTTAAAAACGTCTGTTAGTATACCTGAACCAGAGGCGATATCGGGACAAATGTCTCCGAAAGCGCTTTTGAAGTGCGCTATCATCCCACCCCACGCCACAGAATGCATCGCCATTTTTGTAAAACAATTTCTGCAAAGCTCTGAAAGGCGGGAAAAGTCAGGTTGCGGAGGATAACAGCCTGTCAGGGGGTGTCAATGGGAGAGAGGGCCTTCGGCAGAAAAAACCGCGCATTCACTCCCCGTCATGCCATACGGCTCGGCTGTTAAGCACTTTCAGTACCGCGAAATCGTCACATAAATCTATCGCGCTCCAGCAGCCTTGTTCGACGCGGAAATGCCACATTGCCGCAGCCGGCATGGACAGCAGGCGCGCAATCAAAACGCTCAGCACGCCCTGATGACTCACCACCAGCAGATTTTGACTCGCTTTATAATCGGCAAGCTGGGCAATGAAGCGTTCAACCCGCTGAGAAAATGCCTGAAAGCCTTCGCCATTTGTTGGCGTTGCGTTCTGCCAGTCGTTACACCATAAGGCGTAATTTTCAGCGTCTTCACGTGCTAAATCGCGATGGTGGCGCATTTCCCAGTCACCAAAAAACATCTCATTCAGCTCAGGCATAATACGTACCGGGAGGTCGCGATCGCCTAAGATCAACCGGGTTGTATGGCGGGCGCGTTCGAGTTCGCTGCAAAGCACGTTGTCAACGGGAAGATTATGTAACAGCTTGCCCACTGTTTGCGCCTGTGCGATCCCCCGCTCCGTTAGCGCAGTGGGAGCGTGGCCGCTGTATAATCCGGCGACATTGGCGTCGGTTTCGCCATGCCGTACTAACCAGAGTCTCATGTTTTCCTCGTGAAGCTATTCGCACAAAATATGATGTTTGCCCTGATTGCGCAGAGTTTTTTCACTAAAATACCCTTTTTTACGTGGAGCGGCACGATGTCTTTATTGAAGAGCGCGCATGGTGGTAATACCCGAGAAGCCGCCGAATTGTTGGGTATCTCGCCTGAACAATTGCTGGATTTTAGCGCGAATATTAACCCGCTGGGTATGCCAGCAAGTTTAAAACGCGCGATTATCGACAATCTGGACAGCGCGGAGCGTTACCCGGATGTCGATTACGCTCAACTGCATACGGCACTGGCGGATCATCATCAGATTCCGGCCTCGTGGATCCTGGCCGGAAACGGTGAGACCGAGTCTATTTTTACCCTGGTGCATGGCCTCAAGCCAGGCCATGCGATGATTATCACGCCCGGGTTTGCGGAATATCGTCGGGCGTTGCAATGGGGGGGTTGTACGATTCATGAATTTGCGCTGCGTGAAGAGGATGGTTGGCGGCTTACCGAGGCCATCCTCGATGCGTTAACCCCAGAACTGGACTGCCTGTTTCTCTGTACACCCAACAATCCCACCGGATTACTGCCCGATAACCGCCTGCTACACGAGATTGCTACCCGTTGTGAGCTGCTTGGGATCACTCTGATCCTTGATGAAGCATTTATTGATTTTATTGCCGGTGAGCCGGGGTTTATCCCGCTGCTGCACGGGAATCCACATATTTGGGTTCTGCGCTCGCTGACTAAATTCTATGCGATACCGGGATTGCGTCTGGGGTATCTGGTCAACAGTAACGAACACGCCGTTGCACAGATGCGTAGCCAACAAATGCCGTGGTCAATTAATGCGTTTGCTGCCCTTGCAGGCGAGATTATTTTACCCGATAGCGCCTATCAGCAGGCGACGTGGAAATGGCTGGAGCAAGAGGGGGCGCGGTTTGATCAACAGTTGCAAGCACTGTCCGGCCTGACGGTGTATCCCGGCCGGGCAAATTATCGTTTATTACGCTGCGATCGGGCGGATGTTGATCTGCAACGCGCCATGCTCGAACAACATGTTTTGATCCGCAGTTGCGCCAACTATCCAGGACTGGATACGCGTTATTATCGGGTGGCCGTTCGCAGCATGGAAGAGAATAACCGACTGCTGGCGGCATTACGCAAGGCGCTTAGCGGTACAGCCCTTGTTGATTGATATAGTCAAGCACAGCGCCTGGCAGTAAGTCGTCGCACGGCTCGCCTTTTTCCAGGCGTTCGCGGATCAGCGTGGCGGAGATATTAAACCACGGCGTTTCGGCCAGGTAAATTTTCCCGCAGGGCAGGTTGTGCAGGTCTTCCGGCGAATGGGTCAGATGATCCTCCAGCCAATGCTGGTGCTTTTCCTGCGCCATTTCGAGTGGATAGCCCGGACGTCGGCACACAATAAGATGTGTGTTACCCAAAATCGTGTGGTAGTCATGCCAGGAAGGAAAGGTTAGCAGCGAGTCCTGACCAATAATAAACGCTAACGGCACGTCCGGACCTTGCTCTTCGCGCCACTCTTGTAGCGTTTGCGCGGTGTAGGAGGCGGTATCGCGTTTCAGTTCGCGTTCATCCAGAGAAAACAGCGGCTTATCAGCAATGGCCAGTTCAACCATACGCTTACGTTGTTCGCCGGACGCTTCGGGTTGCGCGCGATGTGGCGGCACGTTATTGGGCATGATGATGACCCGGGAAAGGCCAATCAGATTCGCCAGAATTTCAACCGGTTTAAGATGACCATAATGCACCGGATCAAAGGTGCCGCCGAACAGAGCCTGCAATGATTTCATATCAACCATCAATAAAAACATCGGCCAGCGATTTATGGCAGAGCAAAAGGGAAAGTCCCTCAAGTTCTGCCCACACTGACTGACCATAGTCTTGTTTAAGCGTAATTTCCGTACGTGTTAACAGCGTCACCGCCTGACGCAGCTGTGCCGGATTTAGCCGGTTAAGCGCATCTCCCATCATGCCACGGCGATTTTGCCACACACGATGTTTATCAAACAACGTGCGTAAGGGCGTATGGGCCGACTGCCGTTTCAGGTTGACCAGCAGCAGCAATTCGCGCTGTATCGTACGCAGTAAAATAACCGGTTCGCTGCCTTCAAGGCGTAACTGTTGCAGGATGTGCAGCGCGCGCTTGCTTTTGCCCATCAGCAGAGCATCCACCCAGTGGAATGGCGTAAAGTGCGCGGCATCGTTAACGGCTTTCTCCACGCGAGGCAGCGTGAGTTTGCCATCAGGCCACAGTAATGCTAACCGCTCAAGTGCTTGCGCCAGAGCTAACAGGTTACCTTCATAGCAATAGCACAATAGCTGATTGGCAGCGTCATCCAGTTGCAGGTTGTTAAGTTTCGCTCTCGCGGCAACCCAGCGCGGTAGTTGTGCTTGCTCCGGTGTCTGGCAGCTAACCTGAACCGCGTTATTCGCCAGCCCGGTATACCATGCGCCGTTTTCCTGTGCCTTAGTCAGTTTGTTGCCGCGAACAATCAGCAGCAGATCGTCATGAAGCAGAGTGACCAGCGACGCGAGTTGTTCGTTAATGGCGGCATTGGGGCCATTTTCAGGCAACTGCAAAAGCAGCGTTTGACGACTGGCAAACAGGCTCATCGCCTGGCAGAGTGAAAATATTTCTCCCCAGTCGGTGCTGGTGTCCAGAGTAAAAGCGTGGTGTTCTTCGAATCCTTGCGTTGCGGCAGCCAGACGGATGGCATCCTGGCTTTCCTGCAATAAGAGGGGATCGTTGCCCAGTAGTAAATACGCCGCGCGCAGCCCTTCATTGAGCTGTGCGCGGAGTTGTTCAGGGTACAACTTGAGCATCAGTTACCCAGCGTGGTGGAAACACGTGCTGGAGATGACGCAGGCGCTGCGGCTGGCGTCGCTGCTGGCTCGGCATCCGCACTGGAGGACCGAGTGTCGGCCAGATGTACGCTTGGCAGCTTACGAATCAACTGTTCTGCCGCTTTGTCGTACATCTCTTTGATGATCATGTCCTGCTCGTTATCCTTCGCCAGCGCAGCCTGAGAGTTATCAAAGAACGAACGATAAACTTTGGTGCTGATGGGGTAGATATCGTGTCCTGGAATCAGCACGGTAGCACTTACGGACATCACCATCTGGTACTCAGCCGTTTGACCGTTCTGGAATACCGACGCGGTATCCTTTGAGATACTCACTGCTCCCAGTCGTAAAGACGTCACATCTTTACGCATTGAACCGTCTTCAAGCAGCGTAACGCCGTTCAGACGCAACTGATTACGAACCGCGCGGCTTAACGGGCCGTTCGGATCGCCAGAGTTCAGGATCATGGTTTTCATTGAGGGTGGAACCTGCGTAGTACTACGCAGATGCCAACCGCACCCGGCGGTGACCAGCACCGCCAGAGATAACAACAATGTTGTCAGAAGTCGCACGCTTCCTCCCGCGCTTAGCCAACGACCAGATTGAGGAGTTTACCCGGTACATAAATCACTTTACGTACGGTAACGCCATCAAGATATTTTGCCACCAGGTGTTCCTGGCCAGCACGTTCACGAACCTGTTCTTCGGTGGCGTTTACCGGAACGGTGATTTTGCCACGTACTTTACCGTTAACCTGAACGACAACCAGCGTTGAGTCTTCAACCATAGCGCTTTCGTCAGCTACTGGCCACGGTGCGTTATCGATATCGCCTTCGCCTTTCAGCGCTTGCCACAGGGTGAAGCAAACGTGTGGGGTGAACGGGTTAAGCATACGCACAACGGCCAGCAACGCTTCCTGCATCAGGGCGCGGTCCTGCTCGTCTTCCTGTGGCGCTTTCGCCAGCTTGTTCATCAGCTCCATAATCGCCGCAATTGCGGTGTTAAAGGTCTGACGACGACCGATATCATCGGTGACTTTAGCGATAGTTTTGTGCACGTCGCGACGCAGCGCTTTTTGATCTTCGCTCAGAGCATCAACGTTCAGGGCAGCGACATCCCCTTTGGAAGTATGTTCGTAAACCAGTTTCCAGACACGTTTCAGGAAGCGGTTAGCCCCTTCAACGCCGGATTCCTGCCATTCCAGGGTCATGTCAGCCGGAGAGGCGAACATCATAAACAAACGCACGGTGTCTGCGCCGTAACGCTCAACCATCACCTGCGGGTCGATGCCGTTGTTTTTGGACTTGGACATCTTGCTCATGCCGGTATACACCAGTTCATGACCTTCGGCGTCCTTCGCCTTCACAATACGACCTTTTTCGTCGCGTTCAACGATGGCATCAACCGGAGAAACCCAGTTACGCTCGCCGTTGGCGCCGACGTAGTAGAACGCATCTGCCAGCACCATGCCCTGACACAGCAGCTGTTTAGCCGGCTCGTCAGAGTTGACCATGCCCGCGTCGCGCATCAGTTTGTGGAAGAAGCGGAAGTAGAGCAGGTGCATGATGGCGTGTTCGATACCGCCAATGTAGATATCCACCGGCAGCCAGTAGTTAGCGGCTTCTGGATCCAGCATGCCTTCGTTGTACTGCGGGCAGGTATAACGCGCGTAGTACCAGGAGGATTCCATAAAGGTATCGAAGGTGTCGGTCTCACGCAGCGCAGGCATGCCGTTAATGGTGGTTTTCGCCCACTCAGGATCGGCTTTGATCGGGCTGGTGATGCCGTCCATGACCACGTCTTCCGGCAGAATAACCGGCAGTTGATCTTCTGGTGTTGGCAGCACGGTACCGTCTTCCAGCGTCACCATCGGAATCGGCGCGCCCCAGTAACGCTGACGGGAAACGCCCCAGTCGCGCAGACGATAGTTAACTTTACGCTCACCCACGCCTTTAGCGACCAGCTTGTCAGCAATGGCGTTGAAGGCAGCTTCGAAGTCGAGGCCGTCAAACTCACCGGAGTTAAACAGTACGCCTTTTTCAGTCAGTGCCTGTTCCGACAGATCCGGCTCTGCACCTTCGGCGGTCAGAATGACCGGCTTGATGGTCAGGCCATATTTGGTGGCAAATTCGTAGTCGCGCTGATCGTGACCCGGAACGGCCATCACTGCGCCTGTACCATATTCCATCAGGACAAAGTTTGCCGCCCAAACCGGGATCTCTTCGCCAGTCAGCGGGTGAACCGCTTTAAAGCCAGTGTCGACGCCTTTCTTCTCCATGGTCGCCATTTCGGCTTCAGCAACCTTGGTGTTGCGGCATTCGTCAATGAAGGCGGCCAGTTCAGGGTTGTTCGCGGCGGCTTTCTGCGCCAGCGGGTGACCAGCGGCAACGGCCAGGTAGGTCGCACCCATAAAGGTATCCGGGCGGGTGGTATAGACGGTCAGCGTGTTGTCGTAACCGTTCACGTCGAAGGTGATTTCCACACCTTCCGAACGACCGATCCAGTTGCGCTGCATGGTCTTAACGGTGTCCGGCCAGTGATCCAGGTTATCCAGATCGCGCAGCAGTTCGTCAGCGTAAGCGGTGATTTTAATGAACCACTGCGGGATCTCTTTGCGCTCAACTTTGGTATCGCAACGCCAGCAGCAGCCGTCGATAACCTGCTCGTTGGCGAGAACGGTCTGATCGTTCGGGCACCAGTTGACCGCAGAGGTTTTCTTGTACACCAGGCCTTTTTTGTACAGCTCGGTGAAGAATTTCTGTTCCCAACGGTAGTATTCCGGGGTGCAGGTCGCCAGCTCGCGGCTCCAGTCATAACCAAAGCCCAGCATTTTGAGTTGGTTTTTCATGTAGGCGATGTTGTCGTACGTCCACGGTGCCGGTGCGGTGTTGTTTTTAACCGCAGCGCCTTCCGCAGGCAGACCGAACGCATCCCAGCCAATAGGCTGCAGTACGTTTTTGCCCAGCATACGCTGGTAGCGGGCGATCACGTCACCGATGGTGTAGTTACGTACGTGGCCCATGTGTAGTCGACCAGAAGGATAGGGAAGCATAGACAGGCAGTAATACTTCTCTTTGCTCTCGTCTTCGGTCACTTCAAATGTGCGCTTCTCATCCCAGTGAAGCTGTACTTTGGATTCTATCTCTTCCGGGCGGTATTGCTCTTGCATGGCAGCCAGTGGTCCTGTTTTCAATACAGCTACAAACGTAGCTCTAGATGTGGTGTTTCAGATCCGCATAGCATAGCCCAAACGCCCGCGCCAAAACAGCCTTTCGCGCATTCAGCGTTGAATTCCCGCAAGGATAATTCTTGCACGAATTTACACACTCTGTGGACAGTCTTGCAAAGCGTAGCGTAAATAACGTCTATTATTATAGACAGTTAACGACCCAGGAGGTGAAGTGATGAACAAGGTTGCTCAATATTACCGCGAACTGGTGGCTTCACTGAGCGAACGCCTGCGTAACGGCGAACGCGATATTGATGCGCTGGTGGAGCAGGCGCGTCAGCGAGTTATGCAGACCGGGGAGTTAACGCGAACCGAGGTGGAAGAGGTCACCCGGGCCGTCAGACGTGACCTGGAAGAGTTTGCGTTGAGTTATGAAGAGAGTCTCGATGAGGAGACTGACAGCGTCTTTATGCGGGTTATCAAAGAGAGTATCTGGCAAGAACTGGCTGATATTACCGATAAAACGCAGCTCGAATGGCGCGAAGTCTTTCAGGATCTCAGCCATCATGGGGTTTATCACAGCGGCGAGGTGGTCGGCCTGGGCAATCTGGTCTGCGAGAAGTGCCACTTCCATTTAGCGGTATACACCCCGGATGTGCTGCCGCTGTGCCCGAAATGCGGGCACGATCAGTTCCAGCGCAGGCCGTTTGAGCCTTAATGATTAGACGTGCCAAACGTCATTTGTAGGCCTGATAAGATGTGTCAGCATCGCCATCAGGCAATATGCCGGATGGTGGCGCAAGCGCCTTATCCGGCCTACATTTTTACGCGTAATATCTTAAACGTTCTGCCAGCAGATCGACAAATCCCTGGCGATCCACGTCCACCATCACGGTGGCGTTTGGCTTATTGCCGCTCAGGAAGTAATAATCCACCACAGTCATCCCCTGGGTGTATTTGCCCTGGGTTTCCACGCCGACCCAGCGCTCGACGGTGGTAAAAAGTTCAGGTTTCAGCAGCCAGGCAATGGTACATGGGGCGTGCAACGGCGCGCCGATGAATCCCCATTTTTCGTCTTTATGATATTCAAAGAAAAAGTCGAGTAGTTCTGCCACGATCGTCGAAACAGGGTTGCCGATAGCGCGGAATCGCTCGGTATCTTCACGATGTATTTGCGCTTTATGCGTGACGTCCAGCCCGGCCATTACCACTGGGATACCTGACTGGAATACGATCTCAGCGGCTTCAGGATCAACATAGATATTGAATTCCGCCGCGGGCGTCCAGTTCCCGAGGCCCATCGCACCACCCATAATCACGATACGGGCGATTTTGGCGTGCAATTCCGGGTGGCTGTTCAAAAGCAATGCGACGTTAGTTTGCGGCCCGGTGGAGACAATGGTCACCGGTTCCGGGCTGTCCCGCAGGGTTTTTGCCATCAGTTCCACGGCGGTACAGTCCAGAGGAGCGAAAGCGGGTTCCGGCAATGCCGGGCCATCCAGCCCACTCTCACCGTGGACGTTATCGGCAATAATCAGATCGCGCATCAGCGGTTTTACGGCTCCGCCGGCTACGGGGATATCCGTACGGTTGAGTAACGTTAACATGCGTAATACGTTACGCAGCGTTTTGTCGGGCGTCTGGTTGCCGGCAGAAGAGGTGATTGCTTTCACATTCAGTTCAGGTGAGGCGAGGGCGAGAACAATTGCGATAGCGTCGTCATGACCTGGATCGCAATCAAACAGAATAGGAAGTGCCATTGTTGCTCCTTGTAAGTGGGACTTTGTGACAAGGGTAACGCTGGGCTGTACCTGTTTCGAGAAGTGAAGAGATAAAGCGTGAGGTGGCGCGCACATAGCGGTGCGCGCCAGCAAGATTAGTGCAGGATTTTCGCGAGGAAGTCTTTGGCGCGGTCCGATTTCGGATTGGCGAAGAACTCTTCTTTCGGTGAGTCTTCAACAATTTTCCCTTCATCCATGAAGATCACCCGGTTCGCCACTTTCCGCGCAAAGCCCATTTCGTGGGTCACCACCATCATGGTCATTCCTTCATTGGCCAGTTCAACCATGACGTCCAGTACTTCGTTGATCATTTCAGGATCAAGCGCAGATGTCGGTTCGTCAAACAGCATGGCGATAGGATCCATGCACAGTGCCCGGGCGATGGCGACACGCTGTTGCTGTCCCCCGGAGAGCTGAGCCGGAAACTTCTCGGCATGGGCCGCCAGACCGACACGCTCCAGCAGCTTCTGCGCTTTTGCGCGGGCAGGCGCTTTATCGCGTTTCAGCACTTTGACCTGGGCCAGAGTCAGGTTTTCAATGATCGACAGATGTGGAAATAGTTCAAAGTGCTGGAACACCATGCCCACACGGGAACGCAGTTTGGCCAGATCGGTTTTTTTGTCGTTCACCACGGTACCATCAACCGTGATGATGCCCTGTTGTACCGGCTCCAGACCGTTTACCGTTTTGATAAGCGTGGATTTACCTGAACCTGAAGGGCCGCAGACCACGACCACTTCACCTTTTTTCACTTCCGTAGAGCAGTCGGTCAGCACCTGAAAGTGACCATACCATTTAGAAACATTTTTCAGGGTAATCATTAAACTGTCCTTTTCTTCAAATAGCTGACCAACAACGATGCGCTCAGACTGAATACAAAATAAACGGCGCCAGCAAACAGGATCATTTCAACCTGCGTGCCGTCACGCTCGCCAATGGTGGAGGCGGTACGGAAGAAGTCTGCCAGACTTAATACATAGACCAGCGAGGTATCCTGGAAGAGTACGATACCCTGGGTAAGCAGCAGCGGCACCATCGCGCGGAAGGCCTGCGGCAGAATAATGAGCTTCATCGACTGCCAGTGGGTCATCCCCAGCGCCAGCGCGGCGCTGGACTGCCCACGAGAAATACTCTGGATCCCAGCCCGGATAATCTCTGAGTAGTACGCGGCTTCAAACATCGAAAACGCGACCATCGCCGAGATCAGGCGAATATCGGTTTTTGGCGACAGACCCAATACGTTTTGCAGAAAGCCAGGCACAATCAGGTAGAACCACAGCAGTACCATCACCAGTGGAATAGAACGGAATACGTTGACGTAGCCTTTCGCAAACCAGGCTATCGGCGCGAAGCTGGACAGACGCATGACGGCCAGGATAGTTCCCCATACGATACCAATGACGACCGCCGTGACAGTGATTTTCAGCGTGATGATCAGCCCGTCCAGCAGGTACGGCAGGGAAGGGACAATAGAACTCCAGTCAAATTCGTACATTATTTGCCTCCCATATTGCCCGGCAGGCGGATCTTGCGTTCGACGAGATTCATCACCAGCATGATGACTGCGTTAATCAGCACGTAGGCCAGGGTAATAGCCGTAAACGATTCCCAAGCGTGGGCGGAGTAATCCAGCAGCTTACCTGCCTGAGCAGCCATATCGACCAGGCCGATGGTGGAGGCGATCGCGGAGTTCTTCACCAGGTTCATCATCTCTGAGGTCATTGGCGGAACAATCACGCGGTAAGCGTTTGGCAGCAGAACATAACGATAAGCCTGAGGCAACGTCAGCCCCATTGCCAGAGCTGCGTTTTTCTGCCCACGAGGCAGAGACTGAATAGCAGCGCGAACCTGCTCGCAGACGCGCGCGGCGGTAAACAGCCCCAGACAAAGCATGGATGAAAGGAAGAACTGAATATTGGGATCCAGTTCCGACTTAAACCACATACCTATGTTTTCCGGTAACAGTTCAGGAATGACCAGATACCAGGTGAAAAATTGGACAATGAGCGGAACGTTACGAAACAGCTCAACGTACAGGGTGCCGATCCCGGCGAGGAAGCGGTTGGGGACTGTGCGTAAAATGCCGAATAAAGAACCGATGAGGAAAGCGATAATCCAGGCCGTAATGGATAACGCGACCGTGACCTGGAAACCACTCCAGAGCCAGCCGAGATAGGTGGTGTTGCCGAACGGGGCTTGTTGTAAAAAAATGCCCCAGTTCCAGTCTATAGACATAAATCTACTCCAGAAAAAAAAGGGTAGCAGCGCTACCCTCGAAGATTGTTATTCGGCGTTTTGCGGTTTTCAGGCCTGATGGGGAACGACCATCAGGCTTATAGTCTGTCCGTGCCGGGTAACAATCGAGAGGGAGGGGAAGCCTCCCATTTATTTTAGTTAGTTAAGCGCTTTATCATTCGGTTCTTTGAACAGGGCTTTCATCTCGTCTGACAGTTCGAAATTCATGTTCAGGTTCTTCGGTGGAATTGGGTTTTTAAACCACTTATCAAACCATTTTTCCGCTTCGCCTGAGGTCTGCGCCTTGGCGATAGTGTCGTCCATCAGCTTTTTGAACTCAGGGTCATCTTTGCGCAGCATGCAGCCGTAGGCTTCCTGAGACTGTGGCTTGCCGACGATCTCCCAGTTGTCTGGTTTCTTCGCCTTCGCGCGTTCGCCAGCCAGCAGGGCGTCATCCATCATAAAGGCAACGGCGCGGCCGCTTTCCAGAGTACGGAAAGAGTCACCATGGTCCTTCGCGCTGATGATGCGCATATCCATTTTTTGTTCTTCGTTCAGCTTGTGCAGCAGCACTTCCGAGGTGGTACCCGAAGTCACGACCACGGCCTTGCCTTTCAGGTCAGCGAAATCTTTAACATCACCGCCTTTTTTCGCCAGCAGACGGGTGCCAACAACGAAAATAGTGTCAGAGAATGCCGCTTGTTTTTGACGCTCGACGTTATTGGTGGTGGAGCCACATTCAAAGTCGAAGGTACCGTTTTGCAGCAGCGGGATACGGTTCTGTGAGGTGATCGGGATCAGTTTTACCTGTAGGTCAGGCTTGTTGAGTTTTTTCTTCACGGCTTCAACGATGGCGTTGGAGTAATCCTGTGAATAACCGACCACTTTTTGCTGATTATCGTAGTAAGAAAACGGTACCGATGATTCACGGTGGCCGACAACGATAACGCCATTTTTGGCGATCTTGTCCAGCGTGCTGCCTGCCGCTGGTGCTGCGTCTTCTGCGTGCGCCAGACCGGCGGACATTCCCATGACCAGCATGGCAGTGGCGAGCTTACGTAATTGCATATCCAACTCCTTTATCGTCTGCGCCAGGGACGCATTGATACCCATTGTGATGTTGTTATTGTTTGCTACTTAAACGTGCAGTCTTGTATATGTTTGTTAACATTTAGTTTGGATGAATGTAAAGAATTTGCTGTGTTATTGTTTATTTTTGCGAAGTGCGCCGCACCATTTGGGGGCAAAAATATCTTGTTGCACTTTTCAGGTGCTACCAAAGCTCAACTTTGGTGCGACCAGGTTGCACATTCAGCCAAAACGGCGTTTGCCTTGTATAACAAAGCAATAGGCGTGCCATAATGGGCAGGGTAGGAAGTTTTTCGGCCGGATAAACAAATCGTTATCCGGCCTGGGGAAGGAAGGTTATTTACGACGCTGGCGCAGGCTCATTACCAGCGCGCCAAAGCCAAACAGCGCGGTAAGCAGCCATAGCGGCCAGTTACCGGTCCGGGCATACGGGGTTAAGCCCGTGGTTGGCGTCACGCTGGTGGTCAGAACCTGGCGGGTAAACTGCGGGATCATCGCCTGAATCTCACCCTGTGGACCAATCACCGCCGTAATACCGTTGTTGGTGCTACGCAGCAGCGGGCGCGCCAGTTCCAGGGAACGCATACGCGCCATCTGGAAGTGCTGCCACGGGCCGATAGACTTACCAAACCACGCATCGTTAGAGATGGTGAGCAGATAGTCCGTATCCGGGCGGAAGTTATCACGAACCTGTTCGCCAAGAATGATTTCGTAGCAGATAGCTGCGGTCAGCTTAAAGCCATGCGCATGCAGCTGTGGCTGCACATACGGTCCGCGGCTGAACGACGACATAGGCAGGTCAAAGAACGGCGCTAACGGGCGCAGGATCGATTCCAGCGGAACAAACTCGCCAAACGGTACCAGATGGTTTTTGTTGTAGCGGTTGCTGGAGTCGTAGTTGTACGGACTGTCTTTACCCAACGTGATAATGGTGTTGTAGGTGTCGTAACGGTTCTGCTTATTCAGCCGCGCGTCTACGATACCGGTAATCAACGTGCTGTTTTTCGATTTCAGCAGGTCATCCATCATGCTCAAAAAACGCTGCTGGTTAATTTCCAGGTCCGGGATAGCGGACTCCGGCCAGATGATCAGCTGTGATTTGCCCATTTCAGGCTGGGTGGCGTCGAGATAAATTTTCAGCGTATTAAGTAGCTGACCTTCATCCCATTTGAGTGACTGTGGAATGTCACCTTGTACCATCGAAACCTGAGTCGTTTTTTCCGGCTCAAGCGTATACCACTGGATGTAGCGCAGCGGGAAGGGCAGAGCGAAAAGCACCACGCCTGCAACCAGCGGTTTCCAGTTACGCTGTACGATAGCCAGCGCCAGCAGGCCGCTGACCATCATCAGCAGGAAGTTAATCGCTTCAACGCCCATCACCGGCGCCAGCCCTTTTAGCGGGCCGTCAATCTGGCTGTAGCCGAACTGCAGCCACGGAAAGCCGGTCAGCACCCAGCCCCGCAGGAACTCGGTTATCTGCCAGACAACCGGCGCGGCAATGGCGACGCGTAGCCAGGTTGTTTTCGGCCACAGGCGTGACAACACGCCAGCAAACAGACCGGTATAGAGTGAAAGGTAGGCGGCAAGCAGTACCACAAGGAAAACGTTAACCGGACCTGGCATACCGCCAAACTGCGCGATGCTGACGTAGACCCAGTTAATGCCGGAACCAAACAACCCCAGGCCCCAGAAGTAGCCGATAGCGGCGGACTGAAGTGGACGGCGGTTGAGGGTGAGAGCCTGCAGGCCCATCAGCGATACGATCGCCGCAGGCCAGATGTCATACGGAGAGAAAGCCAGCGTCCCGCAGGCACCGAATAATAACGCCAGCAGCAGGCGAATGCGCTGGCGTTCAATTAGTGAGGCAAATGCCATGTAGTCTAAGATCCAGTTTCGGGTTTATTCGTCCAGTTTGGGCTGGGGTGAGTCGTCCGGAATTCTGACATGAACCTGAATAATACGACGGCTGTCGGCCATTGCCACTTTGAACTGGTAACCATCAATGTCGATAGTCTCCCCACGAGCGGGCAGATGACCAAAGGCCTGCATGACCAGACCGCCAATGGTATCGACTTCTTCGTCGCTAAAGTGGGTGCCAAAGGCTTCGTTGAAGTCCTCAATTGGCGCCAGCGCACGAATGGTCCAGGTGTGGCGACTGAGCTGACGGAAGTCGATATCATCTTCTTCGTCGTACTCATCTTCGATTTCACCAACGATCAGTTCAAGGATGTCCTCAATGGTCACCAGACCAGAGACACCACCGAATTCGTCGATGACGATAGCCATATGATAACGCTGGGAGCGGAACTCTTTCAGCATGCGGTCAACCCGCTTGCTTTCAGGGACGACAACCGCCTGGCGTAACACTTTCTCCATGCTGAAAGCTTCGGCATCGCTGCGCATAAACGGCAGCAGATCTTTGGCCATCAGAATCCCTTCAATGTGATCTTTGTCTTCGCTGATTACCGGGAAACGCGAGTGGGCTGACTCGATAATGACATCGAGGCATTCATCCAGGGTTTGGTTGCGTTTCAGGGTAATCATTTGCGAGCGAGGGATCATGATGTCGCGCACGCGTTGGTCCGCAATGTCCATCACCCCTTCGAGCATATCGCGCGTATCTTCATCGATAAGGTCGTTTTGCCCGGAATCACGGATCAGCTCCAACAGTTCGTCGCGGTTTTTCGGTTCACCGTGGAAAAGTTGGCTCAGTAACAGGGAAAAAAATCCCTTTTTGCTGGTTAAGGTGTCACTACTGTGTGAATTGTCGTCGCTCATGGCGTCGTATGGGTTCTCATGTTAGTTAATAGGTCGCTCAATGCGCGTAAACTCAGCGCATGGCTTCATGGGAAGCCCGGGCAGATGCCCGACGGCTTATTCCTTCTCGGCAATGTACGGATCCTCATAGCCCAGAGCAAGCATAATCTCTGTTTCGAGGGATTCCATTTCTTCCGCTTCATCATCTTCGATATGGTCGTAGCCGAGTAAATGCAGGCTACCGTGCACCACCATGTGCGCCCAGTGGGCTTCAAGCGGCTTACCTTGCTCCTGAGCTTCTTTCTCAACCACCTGACGGCAGATGATCAGATCGCCCAGCAGCGGCATCTCAATGCCCGGCGGAGCTTCAAACGGGAAAGAGAGCACGTTGGTTGATTTATCTTTTCCGCGATAGGTCAGGTTCAGCTCGTGGCTTTCCGCGTCATCGACCAGGCGAATCGTCACTTCAGACTCTTCCTGAAACTGCGGGATTACCGCATCCAGCCAGCCCTGAAACTGACTTTCTGTGGGTAAACCGGTTTCGTCTTCACATGCCAGCTGTAAATCGAGAATAACCTGACTCATTTTTGCTCCTGCTCCTGAGCTTCGCGCTTGCGTTCCGCTGCCAGCTCGGCTTTACGTTTCTGTTCTGCTTCTTCCCAGGCTTCATACGCCGTGACGATACGGGCAACCACCGGGTGGCGAACCACGTCTTCGCTATGGAAGAAATTAAAACTAATCTCGTCAACTTCGGCCAGCACCTCAATGGCATGACGCAGACCTGACTTGGTGCTACGCGGCAGATCAATCTGAGTGATATCGCCGGTGATGACCGCTTTGGAGTTAAAGCCGATACGGGTCAGGAACATTTTCATCTGTTCGATGGTGGTGTTCTGGCTTTCATCAAGAATGATGAACGCATCGTTCAAGGTACGACCGCGCATATAGGCCAACGGCGCCACCTCAATGACGTTACGCTCGATCAGTTTTTCGACCTTCTCAAAACCGAGCATTTCGAATAGCGCGTCATACAGCGGACGTAAATACGGATCGACTTTCTGGCTGAGATCTCCCGGCAGGAAGCCCAGTTTTTCACCCGCTTCCACTGCCGGACGGGTCAGCAGAATTCGACGGACCTCCTGGCGCTCAAGTGCATCGACCGCGGCGGCAACCGCAAGATACGTTTTACCCGTACCCGCAGGGCCAACGCCGAAGGTGATGTCGTGATCGAGGATGTTGGCGATGTACTGCGCCTGGTTTGGCGTACGCGGTTTAATCACTCCGCGTTTGGTTTTGATATTCACCGCTTTGCCAAATTCCGGCACGCTGTCCGCGCTTTGCTCAAGCACTCGCGCTTCTTTAATCGCCAGATGAATTTGCTCAGGTTCAATGTCCTGGGTCTGACCGCGCATTGGGGCGGTATCGACATACAGGCTGCGTAAAATATCAGCCGCAGCGGTGACGCAAATTGGGCGACCGGTCAGCTTAAAGTGGTTATCCCGACGGTTAATTTCGATGCCGAGACGACGTTCCAACTGTTTGATGTTGTCATCAAATGGACCGCAAAGGCTCAACAGGCGGGCGTTGTCTGCGGGTTCAAGGGTGATTTCGCGAGTGTCTATGTTCAAACTGTTCCTCTTTAGCATGTCTCGCCGGACGCTGAACATTTACCGGCATCTAAGGAAATTATTCACGCCATAGGGAAAAGGCGCAAGCATTGCAATAAATATGGGGATTGCGGGAGGAAATACAAGGCCCGCCAGAGCTGACGGGCCAGAAGATTAAGGCTGGTAAATACCTACACCCAGATCGTTTTCTTTGCGGGTACGCGCAATGACCGACTCAGGGGATTCTGCGATGCGCAGACCCATTTCGTCCTCGGTGCGAACCACTTTACCGCGCAGGGAGTTTGTCCAGACATCGGTAATTTCAACATCCACAAACTTACCGACCATTTCCGGTGTGCCTTCAAAGTTCACGACACGGTTGTTTTCGGTACGGCCTGACAGCTCCATAATGCTTTTGCGCGACGTACCTTCAACCAAAATGCGCTGGATTGTGCCGACCATACGACGGCTCCAGGCCATGGCCTGCTGGTTGATACGCTCCTGCAGGATATACAGACGCTGTTTTTTCTCTTCTTCCGGTACGTCGTCAACCATATCGGCGGCCGGGGTGCCAGGACGCGCAGAGAAGATAAAGCTGTAGCTCATGTCAAAATTCACGTCTGCAATCAGCTTCATGGTCTGCTCGAAATCCTGTGTGGTTTCGCCTGGGAAGCCAACGATGAAATCCGAGCTAATCTGAATGTCCGGACGCGCTGCGCGCAGTTTGCGGATAATCGCTTTGTATTCCAGCGCGGTATGGGTGCGCCCCATCAGATTCAGTACGCGATCTGAACCGCTCTGTACCGGCAGATGCAGGAAGCTCACCAGCTCCGGCGTGTCGCGATAAACTTCAACGATATCATCGGTGAATTCGATCGGATGGCTGGTGGTGAAGCGGATGCGGTCAATGCCGTCGATCGCCGCCACCAGACGCAGCAGGTCAGCAAAGGATCCTGTTGTGCCGTCATAGTTCTCACCGCGCCAGGCGTTGACGTTTTGCCCCAGCAGGTTCACTTCACGCACGCCTTGCGCCGCAAGCTGAGCGATTTCGAACAGGATGTCATCCGCCGGGCGGCTGACTTCCTCACCGCGAGTGTAGGGCACCACGCAGTAGGTACAATATTTATTACAGCCTTCCATGATGGACACAAACGCGCTTGGACCTTCAGCACGCGGTTCCGGCAGGCGGTCAAACTTTTCGATCTCCGGGAAACTGATATCAACTACCGGGCTACGGCTAGTGCTTCCACGTACTTTGTTGATCATTTCCGGCAGGCGATGCAGAGTCTGCGGCCCAAAAATAATATCGACGTAGTGGGCGCGCTGGCGAATATGATCGCCTTCTTGTGACGCGACACAGCCACCGACACCGATGATCAGATTGGGGTTTTTCTCTTTTAACAGCTTCCAGCGGCCCAACTGATGGAAAACTTTTTCCTGAGCCTTCTCACGGATTGAGCAGGTATTCAGCAGCAGCACATCCGCTTCTTCCGCCACGTCGGTCAGTTGATACCCATGAGTGGCATCCAGCAGATCGGCCATCTTCGATGAATCGTATTCGTTCATCTGACAGCCCCAGGTTTTAATATGGAGTTTTTTGGTCATCGACTTGCTCTTGCGAAATTGTGGCTGAAATGCAGGGCGCATAGTGTACTGCTTTGGCGCGGTTGTGACCAGTATGACGGATGTCAGCCTCAAGGGGTAAAAAATCCTGTAAACTTACACAATACATGTAACAGGATGATTGACCACATGACAAATCAACCAACGGAAATTGCCATTGTCGGCGGGGGGATGGTCGGCGGCGCGCTGGCGCTTGGACTGGCGCAGCATGGATTTACGGTAACGGTCATTGAACACGCCGTTCCCGCGCCGTTTGTGGCTGATGGACAGCCCGATGTCAGAATCTCCGCCATTAGCTCTGCCTCGGTGTCGTTGCTGAAAGGACTGGGGGTCTGGGATACGGTTCAGGGTATGCGCAGTCATCCTTACCGTCGTCTGGAAACGTGGGAATGGGAAAATGCCCATGTAATGTTTGATGCCGCTGAGCTTAAGTTACCTTTACTGGGTTATATGGTGGAAAACACGGTTCTGCAACAGGCACTCTGGCAGGCGCTGGAAGCTCACCCGAAAGTCACGCTGCGCGTACCGGCGTCATTGATCTCTCTGCATCAACATAACGATCGGCATGAGCTTGAACTGACTGGTGGTGAGAAAATCAGCGCGAAGCTGGTGATCGGCGCGGATGGCGCAAATTCTCAGGTGCGGAAAATGGCCGGGATTGGTATTCATGCCTGGCAGTACGCGCAGTCCTGCATGTTGATCACCGTACAATGCGATAACGCGCCCGGCGATAGCACCTGGCAACAATTCACGCCTGACGGTCCACGCGCGTTTTTGCCGCTGTTTGATAACTGGGCCTCGCTGGTGTGGTATGACTCACCAGCGCGTATCCGCCAGTTGCAAGGTCTGAATTTGTCGCAACTGCAGGCGGAGATCGCCAAACACTTCCCGTCACGACTCGGCAACGTTACGCCTGTGGCGGCGGGGGCATTCCCGCTTACGCGTCGTCACGCGCTGCAATATGTCCAGCCAGGGCTGGCGTTGGTGGGGGATGCCGCGCATACCATTCATCCGCTGGCAGGGCAGGGCGTAAATCTCGGGTTCCGTGATGTGGATGCGCTGATTGACGTGCTGGTTAATGCGCGCAGCTACGGTGAATCCTGGGCCAGCCAGCCGGTGCTGAAGCGCTATCAGAACCGTCGTATGACTGATAATTTCATTATGCAGAGCGGGATGGATCTGTTCTACGCCGGATTCAGCAACAATCTACAGCCACTGCGTATCATGCGTAATCTCGGATTAATGGCCGCAGAGCGCGCAGGCGTACTGAAGCGTCAGGCGTTGAAGTATGCGTTAGGATTGTAATTCAGGCAGGCCTACGGGGAAAATACGTAGGCCTGATAAGCGGAGCGCCATCAGGCGATAAATGCAGAAAAGCAAAAAGCTCGCAGAAGCGAGCTTTTTTAATATGGCTGGGGTACGAGGATTCGAACCTCGGAATGCTGGTATCAGAAACCAGAGCCTTACCGCTTGGCGATACCCCAACGGGCGCATCCACAATGTGGACGACTTTTGAAATTGGCTGGGGTACGAGGATTCGAACCTCGGAATGCCGGAATCAGAATCCGGTGCCTTACCGCTTGGCGATACCCCAACAATATTTTGGCGTTACCGAACGAGTCGATACGTTCTTAATATGGTGGCTACGACGGGATTCGAACCTGTGACCCCATCATTATGAGTGATGTGCTCTAACCAGCTGAGCTACGTAGCCATATATTACTTATTCTTCGATGGCTGGGGTACCTGGATTCGAACCAGGGAATGCCGGTATCAAAAACCGGTGCCTTACCGCTTGGCGATACCCCAATGACCGTTGCGGTGAACCGCTATATCGAAGAAAAAAATGGCTGGGGTACCTGGATTCGAACCAGGGAATGCCGGTATCAAAAACCGGTGCCTTACCGCTTGGCGATACCCCAACAATATTTTGGCGTTACCGAACGAGTCGATACGTTCTTAATATGGTGGCTACGACGGGATTCGAACCTGTGACCCCATCATTATGAGTGATGTGCTCTAACCAGCTGAGCTACGTAGCCATATATTACTTATTCTTCGATGGCTGGGGTACCTGGATTCGAACCAGGGAATGCCGGTATCAAAAACCGGTGCCTTACCGCTTGGCGATACCCCAATGACCGTTGCGGTGAACCGCTATATCGAAGAAAAAAATGGCTGGGGTACCTGGATTCGAACCAGGGAATGCCGGTATCAAAAACCGGTGCCTTACCGCTTGGCGATACCCCATCCGTGCAACGCTTACGGGTGAATGGTGCGGGAGGCGAGACTTGAACTCGCACACCTTGCGGCGCCAGAACCTAAATCTGGTGCGTCTACCAATTTCGCCACTCCCGCAAAAAAGATGGTGGCTACGACGGGATTCGAACCTGTGACCCCATCATTATGAGTGATGTGCTCTAACCAGCTGAGCTACGTAGCCATCTTTTTTTCGCGTAACCTTATCGGCGTTGCGGGGCGCATTATGCGTATTGAGCCTTGAAGCGTCAACCCCTTTTTCATTGAAAATAGCTGGAATGTGACTGTTTGGTTAGGTTGCGAACAGCATGGCGCAATATTCGGCAATTATTAGTTATTAATTGTTTTTTTGCACAGAAAACAGACATAAAAAAAGAGCCCCGCAGGGCCCTTTTCTAAGGATTAACTTATTTATAAGCGGACTGATGTACGCCAACTGCACGGCCAGAGGGATCGTTCATGGTTTTAAACGCTTCATCCCATTCAATCGCTTTGGCAGAAGAACAGGCTACTGATGGCCCGCCAGGCACACATTCCGCCGCGCTGGCAACCGGGAACAATTCTTCAAAAATCTCACGGTACAAATACGCTTCTTTAGATGATGGCGTGTTGTAAGGGAAACGGAAGCTGGCGGTTTCCAGTTGCTGGTCAGAAACTTGCTCAGCAGCCACCTCTTTCAAGGTATCAATCCAGCTGTAACCGACACCATCAGAGAACTGCTCTTTCTGACGCCATGCGACGCTGGCAGGCAGGTAAGATTCAAAACATTCGCGCAGCACATGTTTTTCCATTTTGCCGTTGCCGCACATTTTATCCTGCGGGTTGATGCGCATCGCCACATCAAGGAATTTCTTATCCAGGAAGGGCACGCGAGCTTCCACACCCCAGGCAGACATCGCTTTGTTGGCGCGGGCGCAGTCGAACATATGCAGCGCCTGCAGCTTACGCACGGTTTCTTCATGCAGCTCTTTCGCGTCTGGCGCTTTGTGGAAATAGAGATAGCCGCCGAATACTTCGTCAGAGCCTTCACCCGACAGCACCATTTTAATGCCCATCGCTTTAATTTTACGCGACATTAAGTACATTGGCGTCGATGCGCGGATCGTTGTGACATCGTAAGTTTCGATGTGATAAATCACGTCACGGATAGCATCCAGACCTTCCTGCACGGTGAAGTGGATCTCATGGTGCACGGTCCCCAGATGGTTCGCTACCTCTTGCGCGGCTTTCAGATCCGGTGCGCCTTCCAGTCCGACGGCGAAGGAGTGTAACTGTGGCCACCAGGCTTCGCTACGTTCCTGATCTTCAACACGGCGCGCCGCGTATTTTTTCGTAATCGCGGAAATGACGGATGAATCCAGACCACCGGACAGCAGCACACCATAAGGAACATCTGACATCAGGTGGCTTTTCACTGCATCTTCCAGCGCCTGACGCAGCTCGTTTTTATCGGTCACGTTGTCTTTGACCGCATCGTATTCAAACCAGTCGCGCTGATAGTACTGACGAATTTCGCCGTCCTTACTCCACAAATAGCTACCGGCCGGGAATTCTTTGATCGTGCGGCATACCGGAACCAGGGCTTTCATTTCAGACGCGACGTAGAAGTTACCGTGTTCGTCGTAACCCATATACAGTGGGATGATCCCGATATGATCGCGACCAATCAGGTAAGCGTCCTGTTCGCTGTCGTACAGGGCAAAAGCAAACATGCCTTGCAGGTCATCCAGGAACTCTGGGCCTTTTTCCTGATACAGCGCGAGGATAACTTCGCAGTCTGAACCCGTCTGGAACTGATAGCGATCGCCATATTCCGCTCGCAGCGCCTGATGGTTATAAATTTCACCGTTAACAGCCAGGATATGCGTTTTTTTCACGTTATACAGCGGCTGAGCGCCGGCATTGACGTCGACGATGGACAGACGTTCGTGCGCCAGAATGGCGTTATCACTGGCGTAAATACCTGACCAATCCGGGCCGCGATGGCGCATCAGACGAGACAATTCCAGGGCTTTTTTACGCAGTTCAACTGCGTCAGTTTTAATATCGAATACGCCAAAAATAGAACACATAACCTTCTCCGTTAACCTGTTGCGTAATGCTTTTTATGTTTGCTTGATAAAGAAAATGCCGCAAAGCGGGAGAGGGCGCAAGCGAATTACGGTGCGGAAAATAAAAAACGCAATGGTCATTGCTGATTGATGAAAAAAGATTATGTAATGAGCACTATTATTAATGAATCAACAGTGAAGTCGTGATTTTATTGAATGGATGTATTTTTCAGGCCGGATAACTTGCAGATGTTGTTATCCGGCTAAAGAGATTAAATGACGTCTATTTCAGCAACGGACGGGTAAATCCAGCTCGGTCTGAACGGCATGCTGTCGATGTCGTCAAGCGTTGAGACGCCAGACAATACCAGAATGGTTTCCAGACCGGCCTGGAATCCTGCCAGAATATCGGTACGCAGGTTATCGCCAACGATAACGGTCTCTTCTGAGTGCGCCTGCATTTTGTTGAGCGCCGCGCGAATAATCCACGGGCTGGGTTTGCCGACATAAAACGGCTTACGACCAGAGATTTTCTCTATACCGGCGCAGAGCGCCCCGCAGGCTGGATAAAAGCCGCGGCCGTGAGTATCCGGGTTTGTGGCGATGAAACGCGCGCCGTTAGCGACAAAATATGCTGCTTTATGCATCATGTCCCAGTTGTAGGAGCGCGTCTCGCCAACAATTACAAAATCGGGGTTCACGTCGGTAATGGTAAATCCGGCTTTATATAGCTCATGAATTAATGCGCCTTCACCTACCACGTAGGCCTTTTTCCCTTCCTGGCGACGAAGAAAATCAGCGGTAGCCATGGCGGAAGTATAAAAAACGCTATCGGGGACATTCACACCCGCGGTGGCGAAGCGGTTTGCCAGATCTTGCCCGGTCTGTGAAGGATAGTTAGTCAGCAGAACTAACGGCAGGCCTTTTTCCAGGATCCCGGTCAGAAATTCTGCCGCACCCGGTACGGCAACATTGTCGTGCATCAGCACGCCGTCGATATCACAAATTACATTCTTGATGGTCATGAACAACCCAGGGAATTAGTTATGAGTCTTATAGTAATCCACTACTATATGAGAGCATTAGTTTTCCAGCAAACGTTGCAGCAGTGTACCGTTGAGCATCGCACGCTTCACCAGCGCAAAGGCGCCAATGGCGGAACGGTGATCCAGTGTGGAACGAACCACCGGTAAATTATGGCGAAACGCTTTCAACGCCTGTGTGTTGATACAGCTTTCTATTGCAGGCAACAGCACTTTATCCGCCTCAGTAATTTCGCCTGCAATGACGATTTTTTGTGGGTTAAACAGGTTGATGGCGATGGCAATGGTTTTACCCAAGTGGCGACCAACATGTTCAATAACTTCTGCCGCCAGGTTATCGCCCTTATTCGCCGCCTTACAGATAGCTTTAATGCTGCAATCATCCAGCGTGAGTCGGCTGGGATAACCCTGTTTCAGTAAGTTTTGCACGCGGTGTTCGATAGACGCATTGGCGGCAATGGTTTCCAGACAGCCGAAGTTACCGCAGTGACAGCGCTCACCCAGTGGCTCTACCTGAATGTGACCAATCTCGCCCACGTTGCCATTGCGACCGATAAAAATTCGGCCATTGGAAATAATTCCTGCCCCGGTTCCGCGATGAACACGCACTAAAATGGAGTCTTCGCAATCCTGGCTTGCCCCAAAATAGTGCTCAGCCAGCGCCAGGCTGCGGATATCGTGACCGACAAAGCAGGTAACCTTGAAGCGTTTTTCGAGCGCTTCGACCAGCCCCCAGTTTTCGACCTGAATGTGTGGCATATAGCGAATGACGCCGCTTTCAGGATCAACCAGACCGGGCAGGATGACGGAAATCGCAATCAGCTCGCGGATTTTCCGCTGGCAGCTGTCAATAAAAGTGGCAATGGTGTTGAGTAGCGCATACTCCAGCGTTTCCTGGGTGCGCTCCGGGAGAGGGTAATGCTCTTCGGCGACCACTTTACTGCTCATATCATAGAGCGTGAGCGTTGTGTCGTGACGGCCCAGACGTACGCCAATGGCGTGGAAGTTGCGGGTTTCGGTGACGATAGAGATAGCGCGGCGGCCCCCGGTGGAGGCCTGCTGATCGACTTCTTTGATCAGCCCGCGTTCGATCAACTGACGCGTAATTTTGGTTACGCTGGCGGGGGCAAGCTGGCTTTGCTCGGCAATCTGAATGCGCGAGATTGGCCCATGTTGGTCAATCAGGCGATAAACCGCCGCGCTGTTAAGCTGTTTTACGAGATCAACATTACCTATTTGAGCTTGTCCGCCTGGTGTCATTCTTTCTCTTACTCAGTAACGACCTCGTTGCCATTAACGATGGTCTTGATGATTTTAAAGTCGCGCGTGAACGCAGTCAGGTTGGCTACTTTGCCTGGCGCGATGCTGCCGAGTCGTTTGTCGACGCCAATGGCGCGAGCAGGGTAGAGCGTTGCCATGCGTAACACTTCGTCGAGAGCGATATTCGCATGTTCGACCAGATTGCGTACGCCTTCAATCATGGTTAATGATGAACCGCTCAATGTCCCGTTCTCATCAACGCACAATCCATTCCGGTAGTATATTGTTTTACCAGCGAAAATGAACTGTTCAATATTTGCACCTGCAGGCGCGGTCGCGTCGGTAACCAGGCACAGCTTGTCGCCTTTCAGGCGCTTGGCATTACGGATATTGACGTAGTCAACATGCAGACCATCAGCGATGATACCGCAATAAATATCGGCTTCATCAAGAATAGCGCCCGCCAGGCCAGGTTCACGGCCCGTTATATAAGGCATGGCGTTAAACAGATGCGTTGCGAAGCTAATCCCTGCGCGGAAGCCGATTTTGGCCTCTTTTACCGTCGCATTTGAGTGACCGGCGGAAACCACAATACCTGCATTTACCAGTTTGGTGATGACCTCTACAGGGACCATTTCTGGTGCCAGCGTGACTTTGGTTATCACGTCAGCATTATCGCACAGGAAATCAACCAACGCAGCGTCCGGTTGACGGACAAATCCCGGATTATGGGTGCCTTTTTTCACCAGATTCAGCCACGGACCTTCCAGATGAAGCCCTAATGCCTGATTCGGGTGCTTCGCCAGGTATTCACGCATGACGCGAACGCCTTGTTTCATCAGGTCGTCGCTGGTGGTGATAAGCGTAGGCAGATAGTTGGTGCAGCCTGATTTTTCATTGGCTTTCTGCATGATTTCCAGTGTTTCAACGGTCACGGCTTCTGCCGTATCGTTAAACTGTACGCCGCCGCAGCCGTTTAGCTGTACATCGATAAAACCGGGGGAAATAATGGCCCCATTCAGTGAGCGCTGTTCAATTCCTGACGGTAACTCAGCCAGTGGGCAAACGCTGTCAATCAGGCCATTGGCGACAACAATCGCATGGTCATCAAGAATTTCGTGACCGGTAAAAATCCGGCCCTGGGTTAAAGCATACATTCCGACCCCCGATTTCAAAAAATGCCGCCCTGCAACTTATCGACAGGGCGGAGACATCAATTACAGACCTTTAATATTTTCCGCTTCTAACTCGTTAAAGTATTTCAGCGTTTTCACTTTCAGTTCCATGGTGGAAGGCTCATCGCATACCACAACGGCTTTTGGATGCAGCTGCAGACAGCTGATGGTCCACATGTGGTTAACGTTGCCTTCAACAGCGGCTTGCAGCGCCTGCGCCTTCTGGTGACCCAGTACCAGGATCATCACCTCTTCGGCATCCAACAGGGTGCCCACGCCCACGGTCAGGGCATATTTAGGCACCTGGCTTACGTCGCCGTCAAAGAAGCGTGAGTTAGCAACACGTGTGTCGTGAGTCAGCGTTTTGATGCGGGTACGGGAAGCCAAAGAGGAGGCTGGTTCGTTGAACGCGATGTGACCATCGTTGCCTACACCGCCCATAAACAGGTGGATTTTACCGTAAGAACGGATTTTTTCTTCATACTGACGGCATTCTGCATCAATATCCGGCGCGTTACCATTGAGGAGGTTGATGTTTTCTGCTGGAATATCAACGTGATCAAAGAAGTTACGATGCATGAAGCTGTGATAGCTTTCCGGATGTTCTTTCGGCAGGCCAACATATTCGTCCATATTGAAAGTAACAACATGCTTGAAGCTCACCTGGCCCGCTTTGTGCATTTCAACCAATGCTTTATAAGCTGTCAGCGGGGTACCGCCCGTCGGCAGGCCCAGAACGAACGGACGATCTGCCGTTGGTTTGAACGCGTTAATACGGTTAACGATATGGCGAGCAGCCCATTTGCCGACTTGTTCAGCGGTATTCAGGGGGATCAGTCTCATTCTTCACCTCAAAAGTAAATGTAAGCAATTGGCGGATTGAGTCTCTGTGCAGTATTAAGCGTAACCTGGTTTTGCATCGGTAAGGATCAATCCGTTTCGATTTTTTGAATGATAAAATAAGTTTTCGTAGTTAGCCAGTGGAAGGGAGGGTTAATAACGATATTTGGTGACTGGAATCACAAAAAACACGCGTTTAATTTGCGATACGAATTAAATTTTCACACACTCTGAATGTAGATGAATGGTTAATATCGTTGATCCAGAATCTTGCTGTCAGGAATGGTCGCACAATAAAAATATGGCTTCAAAGAAGCCTAATCGGGGTCTCGTAGGGGGAATAAAATGAATATTTTAGGTTTTTTCCAGCGGCTGGGTAGGGCGTTACAGCTCCCCATCGCTGTGCTGCCAGTCGCGGCACTGTTGCTGCGATTCGGCCAACCAGATTTACTAAACGTACCTTTCATCGCGCAAGCGGGCGGGGCTATCTTTGATAACCTGGCGCTGATTTTCGCTATCGGTGTGGCTTCCAGCTGGTCAAAAGACAGCGCGGGTGCGGCAGCGCTGGCGGGTGCGGTTGGTTATTTCATATTGACCAAAGCAATGGTTACCATTAACCCTGCCATCAACATGGGTGTGCTGGCGGGTATCATCACCGGTCTGGTCGGTGGTGCGGTTTATAACCGTTGGTCTGGTATCAAACTACCTGACTTCCTGAGCTTCTTTGGCGGCAAACGCTTCGTGCCGATCGCCACTGGCTTCTTCTGTCTGGTGCTGGCTGCTATCTTCGGCTACGTGTGGCCGCCGGTGCAGAACGCCATCCATGCGGGTGGTGAGTGGATCGTAGGCGCTGGCGCGCTGGGTTCCGGTATCTTTGGTTTCATCAACCGTCTGCTGATCCCAACCGGTCTGCATCAGGTTCTGAACACCATTGCCTGGTTCCAGATTGGCGAATTTACTAACGCTGCAGGTACCGTATTCCACGGTGATATCAACCGCTTCTACGCGGGTGACGGCACTGCGGGTATGTTCATGTCTGGTTTCTTCCCGATCATGATGTTTGGTCTGCCGGGTGCGGCGCTGGCGATGTACTTCGCGGCTCCGAAAGCGCGTCGTCCGATGGTTGGCGGCATGCTGCTGTCCGTTGCGATCACCGCGTTCCTGACCGGTGTTACTGAGCCGCTGGAATTCCTGTTCATGTTCCTGGCACCACTGCTGTATCTCCTGCACGCACTGTTAACCGGCATCAGCCTGTTCGTTGCGACGCTGCTGGGGATCCACGCGGGCTTCTCCTTCTCCGCAGGTGCTATCGACTACGTGTTGATGTACAACCTGCCGGCAGCAAGTAAGAACGTCTGGATGCTGGTTGCGATGGGTCTGGTCTTCTTCGTTATCTACTTTGTGTTGTTCAGCGCGGTTATTCGTATGTTTAACCTGAAAACGCCGGGCCGCGAAGATAAAGAAGACGATATCGTTACAGAAGAAGCGAACAGCAACACTGAAGAAGGTCTGGCTCAACTGGCAACCAACTACATTGCTGCGGTTGGCGGTACCGATAACCTGAAAGCGATTGACGCCTGTATCACCCGTCTGCGTCTGACCGTGGCCGACTCTGGTCGCGTAAACGATGCGATGTGTAAACGTTTAGGTGCATCTGGTGTCGTTAAGCTGAATAAGCAAACCATCCAGGTCATCGTAGGTGCGAAAGCGGAATCCATTGGCGACGAAATGAAGAAAGTTGTGGCGCGTGGCCCGGTTGCGGCAGCGTCTGCTGAAAGTGCGTCAGCAGCAGCGGCCCCGGTTGCAAAACCGCAGGCTGTCGCGAACGCAGTCACCGTTGAAGCGCTGGTTTCTCCGATTACCGGTGACGTTGTTGCGCTGGAGCAGGTTCCTGATGAAGCCTTCGCCAGCAAAGCAGTAGGCGACGGTGTGGCAGTGAAACCAACGGATAAAATCGTGGTTGCTCCGGCTGCGGGCACCATCGTGAAAATCTTCAACACCAACCATGCGTTCTGTCTGGAAACCGTTAAAGGCGCGGAAATCGTCGTCCATATGGGTATCGATACCGTAGCGCTGGAAGGTAAAGGCTTTAAGCGCCTGGTTGAAGAAGGTGCGGAAGTGACTGCGGGCCAACCGATTCTGGAAATGGATCTGGATTTCCTGAACGCCAGTGCACGTTCCATGATTAGTCCGGTTGTGTGCAGCAACAGCGATGATTTCGGCGCTCTGGTCATTAAAGCCGAAGGTCATGTGGTTGCCGGTCAGACACCACTGTATGAGATTAAAGGTAAGTAACTGCTCCTGAGTAAAGTGAGTTAAATGCCTTAAGCGGCGGGGGATATTCCTCCGCCGCTTTTTTTTGCAGCAAATACCCTCATATATCCTGTTGAAACACCTTTTTTGTGCAACTAATAGTTGTCTCCTGACGTCGCTTATAAGATCATGTTCCGTTATACGTTGTTTACGCTTTGAGGAATCCACGATGAGTGAGGCTGAAGCCCGCCCGAGTAACTTTATTCGTCAGATCATCGATGAAGATCTGGCCAGTGGTAAGCACACCACGATCCATACCCGTTTTCCGCCGGAGCCAAATGGCTATCTGCACATTGGCCACGCGAAATCCATTTGTCTGAACTTTGGCATTGCGCAAGATTACCAGGGCCAGTGCAACCTGCGTTTTGATGATACGAACCCGGTTAAAGAAGATATCGAGTACGTTGAGTCGATTAAAAACGACGTTGAATGGTTAGGTTTCCACTGGACTGGTGACATTCGCTACTCGTCGGACTACTTCGATCAGCTTCACGCCTATGCGGTAGAACTTATCAATAAAGGTCTGGCGTACGTTGACGAACTGTCAGCAGACGAAATCCGCGAATACCGTGGCACGCTGACTCAGCCGGGTAAAAACAGCCCGTTCCGCGATCGTAGCGTCGAAGAGAACCTCGCGCTGTTCGAAAAAATGCGTACTGGTGGCTTTGAAGAAGGTAAAGCCTGCCTGCGTGCGAAGATCGACATGGCGTCGCCGTTTATCGTGATGCGCGATCCGGTGCTGTACCGTATTAAGTTCGCTGAACACCACCAGACCGGCAACAAGTGGTGCATCTACCCGATGTACGACTTTACCCACTGCATCAGCGATGCGCTGGAAGGCATTACGCATTCACTGTGTACGCTGGAATTCCAGGATAACCGTCGTCTGTACGACTGGGTGCTGGACAACATCACCATTCCGGTTCATCCGCGTCAGTACGAATTCTCGCGCCTGAATCTGGAATATACCGTGATGTCCAAGCGCAAGCTGAACCTGCTGGTTACCGACAAGCACGTAGAGGGCTGGGACGATCCGCGTATGCCGACGATTTCTGGTCTGCGTCGTCGTGGTTACACCGCTGCCGCGATCCGTGAGTTCTGCAAACGCATTGGCGTGACCAAGCAGGACAACACCATTGAGATCGCCTCGCTGGAATCCTGCATTCGTGAAGATCTGAACGAAAACGCGCCGCGCGCGATGGCGGTTATCGATCCGGTGAAGCTGGTTATCGAAAACTACCCACAGGGCGAGAGCGAAATGGTGACCATGCCTAATCATCCGAATAAACCGGAAATGGGCAGCCGTGAAGTGCCGTTTAGCGCTGAAATCTGGATCGATCGCGCTGATTTCCGCGAAGAAGCGAACAAGCAGTACAAGCGTCTGGTGATGGGTAAAGAAGTACGTCTGCGTAATGCTTACGTGATCAAGGCCGAGCGTGTAGAGAAAGATGCGCAAGGGAATATCACCACCATTTTCTGCACCTACGATGCCGACACTCTGAGCAAAGATCCGGCCGATGGTCGTAAAGTCAAAGGTGTTATTCACTGGGTCAGCGCGGCTCATGCGCTGCCGATTGAAATCCGCCTGTACGATCGTCTGTTTAGCGTACCGAACCCTGGTGCGGCAGAGGACTTCCTGTCCGTGATTAACCCGGAATCACTGGTGATTAAACACGGCTACGGCGAGCCATCACTGCAGGCCGCGGTTGCAGGCAAAGCGTTCCAGTTTGAACGCGAAGGCTATTTCTGCCTCGACAGCCGTTACGCTACGGCTGATAAGCTGGTGTTTAACCGCACCGTTGGTCTGCGTGATACGTGGGCTAAAGCGGGCGAATAAGCCGCAACACATCTTGTCTAAACGCCGCATCATGCGGCGTTTTTTTATGCCAAAAAACGTGTGCCAGGCTCCGTTTGCGGAGCGAATTAATTACATGCCTGTAATAATAAAACGGCTGAATGTTTTTACGTTTAAATAACTTACCTCAATATGAGATGGGCTGAAACCGATTTCATCTTCATGGAAAACAAGCGATTTTTTCATTTTTTCAACGCTTTTTTATCTCTCGATGAAAATGTAACAGAAAGCAATGAAATATGTGCGGTTGCTCATACTATTACATACTCGTTACAGAAAGAGATTGATAATTCGCGTCGCGAAAAATAGTCTATTCATTGTAGTCACTGAGGTTTTCTTGGCGCTACTTTTTTAATTTTTGTTTTTTCGCTGACCGCTTTTATCGGCAGCATTTTTATGTCAAAGAGGATTAACATATGCGTACGTTTAGTGGCAAACGTAGTACGCTGGCGCTGGCTATCGCCGGTATCACAGCAATGTCGGGTTTCGTTGTCGCTCCCCAGGCTCACGCCGAAGGTTTCATTGATGACTCCACTTTAACCGGCGGCATCTATTACTGGCAGCGTGAACGTGACCGTAAAGATGTCACCGATCATGACAAATACAAAACCAACCTTTCTCACTCGACCTGGAACGCTAACCTCGACTTCCAGTCCGGTTATGCGGCCGATATGTTTGGTATTGATATCGCAGCATTCACCGCGATTGAAATGAACGAAAGTAGCGAAAGCGGCCATCCAAACGAAATCGCATTCTCTTCAAAAAATAAAGGCTATGACGAAGATTACTCCGGCGACAAGAGCGGAATTAGCCTTTATAAAGCAGCGGCCAAATTTAAATACGGCCCAACCTGGGCGCGCGCCGGTTACATTCAACCAACCGGACAGACGCTATTGGCTCCGCACTGGAGCTTTATGCCTGGTACCTATCAGGGTGCCGAAGCTGGTGCCAACTTCGACTATGGTGATGCTGGCGCACTGAGCTTCTCCTATATGTGGGCCAACGAATATAAAGCGCCGTGGCACACCGAAGTCGATAAATTTTATCAGGCCGATAAAAAGACCAGCGTAGATTACCTGCACTCAATCGGCGCGAAATATGACTTCAAAAATAACCTGTTGCTGGAAGCGGCATTTGGTCAGTCCGAAGGCTACGTCGATCAATACTTCGCGAAAGCCAGCTACAAATTCGATTTAGGCGGTAACCCGTTTACCACCAGCTATCAGTTCTATGGCGCGCGCGACAAAGTTGATGATCGCACAGTAAACGATATTTATGATGGCACGGCCTGGTTGCAGGCGTTAACCTTCGGCTACAAAGTGGCGGAAGTGGTTGACCTGCGCCTGGAAGGGACCTGGGTTAAAGCAGACGGGCAGCAGGGTTACTTCCTGCAGCGTATGACCCCGACCTACGCCTCATCAAACGGTCGTCTGGATATCTGGTGGGACAACCGTTCTGACTTCAACGCCAACGGCGAAAAGGCCGTCTTCTTCGGTGCAATGTATGACCTGAAGAACTGGAACCTGCCGGGTTGGGCAGTCGGTGCGTCCTACGTTTACGCCTGGGATGCCAAGCCATCTACCTGGCAGCTCAATCCGGATGCGTACTACGACAAAAACCGGACTATCGAAGAGTCTTCTTACAGCCTGGATGCGGTCTATACCCTGCAGGATGGTCGTGCAAAGGGCACCATGTTTAAACTGCACTTCACCCAGTACGACAACCATTCAGACATTCCGAGCTGGGGCGGTGGTTACGGCAACATCTTCCAGGATGAACGCGACGTGAAGTTCATCGTTATTGCTCCGTTCACCATCTTCTAATGCCAACAGCGGCAGACCAGACGTCTGCCGCTCCGTTGAGGAAAGTGCTATGAAAAAACTGATACTCATCGCCATTATGGCATCAGGGCTGGTGGCTTGTGCGCAATCCCCTTCGCCGAAAGAAGACAGTCGCCTGAAAGAAGCCTACAGCGCGTGTATTAACACCGCGCAAGGATCGCCGGAGAAAATTGAAGCCTGCCAAAGCGTGCTGAATGTGTTGAAGAAAGAAAAGCAGCACCAGCAGTTTGCTAATGAAGAAAGCGTACGCGTACTGGATTATCAGCAGTGTATCCAGGCCACGCGCACGGGTAACGATCAGTCCGTTAATGCTGATTGCGACAAGGTCTGGCAGGAAATACGTAGCAAGAATGCTGCGCAGTAATTCGAGAAAAGAAAATGACAACGGGCGGAGAGTTTTCCGCCCGTTTGCTTTTCAGAGCTTATGTTCCACTGGTTGATAGCCCCGACTCAGTCGGACAAACAGCATTGCCGTGGCGGCGAGTCCACAAAGCGCTGCGCACATCAGCCACCATCCCGGTGAGCTTTTATCCCCGGTTAGCTGGACCAGCGCCGTGGATATGACTGGTGTAAGGCCGCCAAAAATCGCCGTGGCAAGACTAAAGGCCAGTGAAAAGCCCACCGTACGGACATAGACAGGCATCACCTCGGTGAGTGCCGCGACCATTGCCCCGTTGTACATGCCAAAAAAAAACGAGAACCAAAGCAGGACCAGCGTCATGCGCGTGAAGTCTGGCGCGGCGGTGAGCCAGTGCATTACCGGCCAGGTGGTAAGTAGTGCGAGTACAGTAATCCCCATCAATACCGGACGACGACCAATTCGGTCAGAAATCGCCCCGCCAATCGGCAGCCAAATAAAGTTAGAAATACCGACCAGCATGGTGACTATCAGACTATCGCGCGCGCTCAGGTGGAGTACAGCCCTGCCGTAGGTTGGGGTATAGACGGTAATAAAGTAAAACGTGGTGGTGGTCATCGCTACCAGCAGCGTACCCGCAGCGATCAGACGCCAGTTTTTGATGATAGTGGTGAAAATTTCCCTGGTGTCGGGACGGTGCGTACGTTGTAAAAATGCGTCTGTCTCCTGAAGCGAACGGCGCAGGACGAAGATCAACGGAATAATCATGCAACCAATAAAGAACGGAATGCGCCAGCCCCATTCAGAGATCTCATCGTGCCCTAGCGTGGCATTCAGAGCGTAGCCAATCAGCGCCGCTACCACAATGGCGACCTGTTGGCTGGCGGACTGCCAACTGGTGTAGAAACCTTTATTGCCAGGCGTGGCGATTTCAGAAAGATAAACCGAAACGCCTCCCAGCTCCACGCCCGCAGAGAATCCCTGCAATAATCGACCGACTAACACCAGCACAGGAGCCAGCAGACCAATGCTTTGATAACCGGGAACCAGGGCAATCAGCAGGGTACCGCAGCCCATGATCGCCAGCGTCACCATCAGTCCTTTACGGCGACCAATTCTGTCGATGTAAGCACCTAGCACGATTGCGCCAACGGGCCGCATTAAAAAACCCGAACCGAAAACCGCAAAGGTCAACATGAGCCCGGCAAATTCACTCTCCGCGGGGAAGAACGTCTTTGCGATATAGGTGGCGTAAAACCCGAACAGAAAAAAGTCGAACTGTTCGAGAAAATTACCGCTGGTTACCCGCAGTATTGCGCCGAAAGTTCCGGCGCGCGATGGTTGTTGTGTCATTGGGTTTGCTCCACTGTCTTATCATAATATTTATAGAGGTAAGAGTTTGCGGGTTAGTCGCCTGTGACCCCCGCTTGTTTGCAGCGCCGTTTCTCAATCGCCCACTTGAGTAAGGCTGCGCAGCGGTAAAATCCGTGGGCAAATTTTCCGTAAGGAATGGTCAGAAAAAGCGCCATGACCACGCCGAGATGAATGGCCAGTAAAATAGCCATCCATGAAGTGTCCCTTCCCGCCAGCAGCGCCAGACCAGTCAAACTGGTCAGCAGCAGCAGCAAAATAAAACCGCGATCCATCGGTTTTTGCCGGGCGTCGCCATGCAGCGGTGAACGCTTAAGATTCAGCCATAGCAAGCCCGCCGGGCCGACAACCAGACCAATGCCGCCCAACGTGCCCAGCATCACCGGCACGCTGAAGAACGGGTAGGGCGCTTCTATACCTGCAAAGTAGTGATAGCCCGTTGCCACCACGGTGGCGGCAAAGCAGAGCATAAAACCGTAGAAGGTAAAGTGGTGGAAACGGCGGCGCATCAGGGTGAAAGCATCATCCGCTTCGTTACAACCTTTGCCGTGGCCACCATCGAGATATTTCAGCGTCAGCGCATCGTGTGAGGCTTCAGCAATCTCGGCGGAACGCGGCATACCCGGAGAGATCTCGCGCCAGAAGCGGATCACGCCGGCCATCAACAAACCGATCGCCAGAATAAACACCGAACCAAACATCCAGGCCAGCAGGTTATGCGGGAAAATTTGATAGAAATCCCCGGCCAGCGGAGGATGGAATAGTGAGCCTTTCAAACCTATAGCGAGGAGTAAAAACAGGATCAGACCGAAAACCAGCGCCAGCGTCACGGTGACGCCTGCGCGACGATAAAGCGCGCCAAAGGCGGCGGGTTGCGCGTAATGCTGATAGGTTTCGAGCCGGACTTCCGCCATCGCCTTCGGTACGTTGATGGCAAATTCATGAGGCGGGGCATACTGACATGCGTGCAGGCAAGCGCCGCAGTTATGACACAAGTTTGCCAGGTAATTGATATCCGCTTTACCGAATTCCAGACGCTGCGTCATGGCCGGGAATACGGCGCAAAAGCCTTCACAATAGCGACAGGCATTGCACACTTGCATCACACGTTCAACTTCCGCTTCCGGTTCGGTGATAATTTGCGCTTCGATGATCAGTTTCTCAAGCTGCTTCATGACGAGTCTCCTTACGTGCGGCCAGCGCGGCTTCTTTTCCGGCAATGCGGCCAAAGGTCGTGCCGATCGACATCCCCACGCCTGCGGTGTAGCCCTTACCCAGCACGTTGCCCGCCATCATCTCTCCGGCGACAAACAGATTACGGCTTGGAAGCCCGGCAAAATGCACCGCGGCGCGTTCGTTCACTTTTAACCCAAGATAAGTGAAGGTGATCCCTGGCCGCAGGGCATAGCCGTAGTATGGCGGCTGGTCCAGCGGTCGCGCCCAGTGCGTTTTCGCGGGTAGCAAATCTTTGGTGGTGCAGTTATCCAGAACGGTATGGTCGAACTGGCCGGGCTGGCAGGCGTTGTTGTACTCCGTCACGGTGTGGGTAAAGCGTTCGGCATCCAGTCCTAACTGAAGGGCCAGTTCTGCCAACGTATTGGCCTGCGCGCCGGGAAAGACCGGAGGCATAAAGTGGCCGATAGCTTTACTGTCGATGATGGAGTAACCAATCTGCCCTGGCTGTTGAGCGACCAGACGTCCCCAGATGGCGTAGCGTTTCGGCCAGAAATCTTCGCCTTCATCATAAAAACGATCTGCGTCACGGTTTACCATTATGCCGAGCGAGACGCAGTCCACGCGGGTGCAAATTCCGCCATCATATAATGGTGCTCTGGCATCAATAGCCACGCAGTGTGACTGGGAGGGATCGCCGATAATGTCGGCTCCGGCATCCATCATAAATTTGAGCAGTACGCCCTGGTTAAAGCGCGTGCCGCGAATCAGGAAGTTATCCGCAGGCCATTCGCCGCGCTCGTTCTCTCCCCACGCTTCTCGCAGCCATTCGCGGTTTGACTCAAACCCGCCAGCGGCAAGCACGCAGGACTTAGCGGTGATGCGCTCTTCGCCTGCTAACGCCGCCACGAACTCGCCATTACGCAGTTCAAGCGCCTGAACGGGGGTGTTATAGCGAATTTGAACGCCCAGCTTTTCTGCGCTGCGATAATAGGCATTTACCAGGGCCTTTCCACCGCCCATAAAAAAGGCATTGGTTCGCGCCACGTGTAAAGCGCCGGAGAGAGGAGGTTGAAAGTTAACGCCGTGCTGACGCATCCAGTCACGGCATTGTGAAGAGGTACGGATCACCAGACGCGCCAGCGCTTCGTTGGTATTCCCTTCCGTGACGCGCCACAGATCCTGCCAGAATTCTTCTTCAGGATAGCTTTCCACCAGCACATCCTGCGGCGCGTCATGCATACAACGTAAATTACGTGTGTGTTGGGAGTTTCCTCCGCGCCATTCACGGGGAGCCGCTTCGAGCAGGAGTACCGAAGCTCCTTGCTCGCGGGCGGTCAAGGCAGCACACAACGCGGCATTGCCACCGCCAATCACCAGAACATCAACCATCGTATACTCCATTACCATTTAACTATTTGTTAAATTTGTAATTGAAATGTATACGTACAGGCTGTATGGGCGCTATGACGTGACGCTAAACAGTGCTTTAGTTATTGTAAAGCGTAGCGCCAGGCCAGCTTCCGGCTTCCACCAGCTGATGCATAACTTTTGTCAGCACCACACGGGCGGCGAGGCCTGCCGGGGTAAGTTCATCGTCAGAGAGGCTGACCAGAAAGTTAGGGCGGCTAAGTATCGGATTATGGACGCCGATCACTCTTAGAGTGTCTTTATCGAGATGGGAGATCGCCGCACCTGGCTGAATAGTGGCACCAATGCCACTGCGCACGGCGCGCATCAGTAACGCCAGACCATCAATTTCAGTAGCGATCTCAATGTTCAGCGCGTGTTCCTGACTGATGGCATCCAGCCTGCCGCGCAGACCGTGTCCCGGGCTTGGCATGATCAATGGAATATTTGCCAGTTGGGCAGGCGCAATATTGTCATCGGCAATATCAGCCAGTAGGGCATGGGTCCCAATTAAAAACAGCCGTTCTTCGAGAATCGGTCTGGCGCTCCAGCGCAGGATCTTTTCTTTTTGAAACACCACAGCCAGATCAATCTGGCGGGTATTAATCATTCGTTCCAGGTTGCCAGAGAGACTTTCCACCACGTGCAGGCGAACATCAGCATAGCTTTCCCGCATGGCGTGAATAAAAGGCATGCCGAGAACGGAAGCGGTACTGGGAGCCATACCGACGCTGACATGCCCGGAAAGTCGGGCCTCGCGAGCGGCGAGGATTGCATCGTCTGCATGCCGGAGCGCCAGCTGCGCCTGGGAGTAAAAAGCCAGTCCGGCGCTGGTGGGTGTCACACCTCGCGAGGTGCGTTGTAGCAGGCGAATAGCAAGTTCGTTTTCGAGCCGCGTCATTTGCTGACTGAGCGCCGAAACGCCGATATTAAGATCGAGCGCTGCGCTACCCATGCTGCCGGTTTCTACAATGCGAACAAAATAGCGTAGCTGGCGAAGTTCCATTTCAACTCTCCGGAAGGGCAATTGATTTTTACATTAAAGCAACATTGACGGAGAAGGAAGAGGGGGCTGGTCAAATTCAGCCCATAAAAAAAGCCAACCGGAAGGTTGGCTTTTCAGAAAGCGTCACATTATTTGCCGTCGTGCGCATGCTCATCTTCGCGGCAATCGCCTTCGGCGCAGTGGCCGTAAAGATAGAGGCTATGGTTGGTTAAGCGAATACCATGTTTAGCCGCAATCTCACGCTGGCGCGCTTCAATGGAATCATCGCTGAACTCGACCACTTTGCCGCAGTCGAGGCAAATGAGGTGATCGTGGTGATGCTGTTGAGTCAGTTCGAAGACGGATTTACCACCTTCAAAATTATGGCGGGTCACGATACCGGCATCATCAAACTGGTTCAGCACACGATACACGGTCGCCAGACCAATTTCTTCACCCATATCGATCAGGCGCTTGTATAAGTCTTCCGCACTGACGTGATGGTTATCCGGTTCCTGAAGAACTTCCAGAATTTTTAAACGAGGAAGCGTTACTTTCAGGCCAGCCTTCTTTAATGCGGTATTGTTGTCAGTCATGCGGAATCTGTCCTGTAGCTAAACGATTCACTTCATTAACAGAAGTGACAGAAATTGCACTTGAGAAATTGCATATCATTATAGAACTGCCATGGTTAAATGAAAACTGCAAGTCTCTGGCATATATTGTTAATCAAAACGTGGTATCGCCGACAAACACACTGTGCAACACCCGATTGGCATCCAGCCATTGTACAGGGTCAGACGAAAAAGTTACAAATTTGTAGCAATTATTTTGATTGGTTTTAACTATTGATGCGGCGCAGATGATGATCTACGCCGCGTGAAATCAGGCATTGATGATTTCGTCGAGGTGCAGTTCTTCTGAGATCTGCTTAACCCATTTTTCTACGCGTTCTGCGGTCAGCTCCGGCTGGCGATCCTCATCAATAGCCAGACCAACAAAGTGGTCGTCATCAGCCAGACCTTTGGACGCTTCAAAGTGATAACCCGCCGTTGGCCAGTGACCGACGATGGTGGCGCCGCGTGGCTCAATGATGTCGCGAATGGTGCCTAACGCATCGCAGAAGTATTCTGCGTAATCTTCCTGGTCGCCACAGCCAAACAGTGCGACCAGTTTGCCGTTAAAATCAATGTCTTCGAGGGTAGGGAAGAAATCGTCCCAGTCACACTGCGCTTCACCGTAGTACCAGGTTGGAATGCCGAGCAGCAGAATGTCATACCCTTCCAGGTCTTCTTTGCTGCTTTTTGCAATGTCATGTACATCGGCAACGTCTTTACCAAGCTGTTTTTGAATCATTTTTGCGATGTTTTCGGTATTACCGGTGTCGCTGCCGAAAAAGATGCCAGTGATTGCCATGAGTAAAATAACCTCTTGAAACTTATTGAAATGGTGGTGGCGCATTGCCCACGGATAAGGGCAATCATAGCAGAACAGTCAGGCATGCGGAAACAGCAAACACGCGGGACTGCACTCTGTGCTACACGATTTATGATTTAGAGCAGAAATTCAGACTATGCCTGACCGCGCAATGCGGTGAGTTGGGTCATCAGCATCTGTTCGATGAGTTCACTGCGACTCATGTTACGCGCCTCGGCCAGCTCGTTTAACGCGTCAACGGCATCAGCGTTCAGTTTCAGTTCGACACGCTTAAGCCCGCGAACTTTGTCACGTTTAAGCTGATTACGTTTATTTATACGTAACTGTTCATCACGCGAGAGCGGATTAGTTTTGGGTCGTCCCGGGCGACGCTCCTGCGCGAACAGATCTAATGTCGTACGGTCCGTTTGTTCTTTGGCCATGATCTTGGTGACTTCGGGGAAACAATCAGCCAGGCGTCTGCCCGGATGGATAGCGCGCCATAATACATCAGCAGGGGAGGCACGCCAACGCCCACGCGCGTAATCGCGCACGGACGCTGAGTTTTTAATCAGTTAGCCTGCTCGTTCAGATAACGACGAATGGCCCGCAGCACTGCTTCAGGTTTTTCCGCATGTACCCAATGCCCCGCGCCCGCAATTACGTGCGCCCGAGCCTGCGGGAATTGTGCCAGCAGCTGCCCGCGATACGCTTCGGTGACATAAGGGGAGTTACCGCCAGGGATAAACAATGCCGGGTGCTCCCACGCCGGGACGGTTTCCCAACCAACGATATGGGGATATTGATCCCACAATACGGGAACGTTAAAGCGCCACTCGCCGTCAACAAAGGATTTCAGCAGAAACTGGATAACACCTTCCTCTTGCAGATACTGGCGCATGACGCTTGCCGCCTGCTGGCGTGAGGACGCTTGTGCATCGGTTACGGCATTGATTGCCGCAAAAATCTCATCGTGACGGCGCACATGATAGTCAACTGGCGCAATATCAATAGCCACCAGTCGATCGATACGGTCAGGGGCCAACGCGCTTAACGCCATGACGGCTTTCCCCCCCATCGAGTGACCAATAAAGATCGCTTTTTCGATCTGTTGATCGTCCAGCGTATCCACCAGGTCTTGCGCCATGGCCGCATAATTCATCTCAGGCGATCGGGGCGAGAGGCCATGATTTCGCATATCAACCTGGATGATATCGTGATCGGCCACCAGATCGCGCGCCAGGATCCCCAGGTTATCCAGACTACCAAACAGGCCGTGAACCAGGACGATGGGAGAATTATTGTGCAGGTTTTGCGCAGATTGCGCTCGGATATTCAATTTCATGGCAAAGTTCTTTTTTTCACACTCACGGGTTAGGGTATCATGTTGACCATTCTGCCACAGGGCTGCAACAACTACGGTTACTCCGAGTTTTATCAGCCACCAGGCTTGACGCTATCCGCTGTTGGGATTTGCCTTTACACTACGCGTGTTAACCCAACAACTTGTATTCAGCTAAACACTGCACTGGATTAAGATGAAAACGATTGAAGTTGATGATGAACTCTATAGCTATATTGCCAGCCACACCAAGCATATCGGCGAGAGCGCATCCGACATTTTACGGCGTATGTTGAAATTTTCCGCCGCATCACAGCCTGTTACTCCGGTAGTAAAAGAAGTCCGCGCTGTGCAACCTGTCGTGGAAGCCAGGCCGGTTAACCCCGTAAAAGATAAAGTGCGCGCGATGCGTGAACTGCTGTTGTCCGATGAATATGCGGAACAGAAGAAAGCAGTAAATCGCTTTATGCTGGTGCTGTCTACACTCTATTCTCTGGATCAAAACGCGTTCGCCGAAGCAACGGATTCGTTGCATGGCCGTACGCGCGTTTATTTTGCAGCAGATGAACAGACGCTGCTGAAAAATGGTAATCAAACCAAACCGAAACACGTGCCAGGCACGCCGTACTGGGTGATCACCAATACCAACACCGGCCGTAAATGCAGCATGGTGGAGCACATCATGCAGTCAATGCAATTCCCTGCGGAATTGATTGAAAAGGTTTGCGGAACAATTTAATCCTTGCATTAGAAGGACCAGGCAATGGCAATCCACAACCGTGCAGGTCAACCTGCGCAACAGAGTGATTTGATTAACGTCGCCCAACTGACGGCACAGTACTATGTACTGAAACCAACGGCAGGGAACGCTGAGCACGCCGTCAAGTTCGGTACGTCCGGGCATCGCGGCAGCGCAGGTCGTCATAGTTTTAACGAGCCGCATATTCTGGCTATCGCCCAGGCGATAGCTGAAGAACGTGCGAAAAACGGGATTACTGGCCCGTGCTATGTGGGCAAGGATACCCACGCGCTGTCTGAACCGGCTTTTATCTCTGTGCTGGAAGTGCTGGCGGCGAATGGTGTTGACGTCATCGTGCAGGAAAACAACGGCTTTACGCCAACCCCTGCCGTGTCGAATGCCATCCTGGTCCACAACAAAAAAGGCGGCCCGCTGGCTGACGGCATTGTGATCACGCCGTCCCACAACCCGCCGGAAGACGGCGGCATTAAATACAACCCGCCAAACGGTGGTCCGGCAGATACCAACGTCACCAAAGTGGTGGAAGACAGGGCCAACGCCCTGTTGGCTGACGGTCTGCAAGGCGTGAAGCGTATGTCGCTGGACGCCGCGCTGGCATCGGGTCATGTGAAAGAGCAGGACCTGGTTCAGCCGTTTGTTGAAGGGCTGGCAGATATCGTCGACATGGCGGCGATCCAGAAAGCGGGTCTGACGCTGGGTGTCGATCCGTTGGGCGGTTCCGGTATCGAATACTGGAAGCGTATTGCGAAGCACTACAACCTGAACCTGACTATCGTTAACGACCACGTTGATCAGACTTTCCGCTTTATGCATCTCGATAAAGACGGCGCAATCCGTATGGACTGCTCCTCCGAATGCGCGATGGCGGGTCTGCTGGCGCTGCGTGACAAGTTCGATCTGGCCTTTGCCAACGATCCGGACTATGACCGTCACGGTATCGTCACTCCGGCGGGGCTGATGAACCCGAACCACTACCTGGCGGTGGCGATCAACTATCTGTTCCAGCATCGTCCGCAATGGGGAAAAGATGTTGCCGTCGGTAAGACGCTGGTTTCCTCGGCGATGATTGACCGCGTGGTCAACGATCTGGGCCGTAAGCTGGTGGAAGTGCCGGTCGGTTTTAAATGGTTTGTTGACGGTCTGTTCGACGGCAGCTTTGGCTTTGGTGGTGAAGAGAGTGCGGGCGCATCTTTCCTGCGTTTCGACGGTACACCGTGGTCGACCGACAAAGATGGCATCATCATGTGCCTGCTGGCGGCAGAAATTACCGCTGTGACCGGTAAGAATCCGCAAGAACACTACAACGAACTGGCTGCTCGCTTCGGCGCGCCGAGCTACAACCGTTTGCAGGCGAGCGCGACCTCCGCACAGAAAGCGGCGCTGTCTAAGCTGTCTCCGGAAATGGTAAGCGCCAGCACGCTGGCGGGCGACCCGATCACCGCACGTCTGACCGCGGCACCTGGCAATGGGGCTTCCATTGGCGGTCTGAAAGTGATGACTGACAACGGCTGGTTTGCCGCGCGTCCGTCAGGTACGGAAGACGCTTATAAAATCTACTGCGAGAGCTTCCTGGGTGAGGAACACCGCAAGCAGATCGAAAAAGAAGCTGTTGAGATCGTCAGTGAAGTGTTGAAAAACGCGTAAACCCCTGGCCGGATAAGACGTAAGCGTCGTGATCCGGTATGAATGATGAAAAGCCGGATCGCGCATAAGCTGATCCGGCTTTTTTTATTCAGTTGACCCGTCCCAGGCTTAAATCCGGATAACGTGATGATTGAATTCAAACACACCTAACAAGATCATCATTATCATTGAAAATAGCTGTCGCTAAGCAGGTAGAATAATAAACAGGCCCAGCAGTGATATGGCATCAGGGACGCCACACCATTTATTATTTGCTGCGCAAAAATGGAGGCTTGACTGGACTATCGGACCTCCTGGGTTGGTATAGAGGAAACTGTTAGCGGCTTGGACAACGAGTCCGCAGATAATTGAGCGAAAAAATCAATGAATTCGAAGAACACTTTTAGCGTGCGAACCAATTAGGCGTTATCCTTGGTTCTTAATTTTCGTGGGCTGTTATGAGTATATTTATATATATGTCAGCCAATATTGACTGAACTGTTACCGATTATTACACCACCACAGTCAACCGCATCCCCCGTTCTGGCGGCAGGCAAACCATCGATAAAGACACTTTCTGATCCGCCTGCTATTTTTCGGGGGTGAGGTGGGTGTTTGGGTTTAGCGTGTGGTGTTAGCGGATCCCCCTGGCGAGCTGCTGGTAAGCCGTCAATAAATACAGTTGATGAACCTGCGATGATGACAGTTTCGTAATAACCGTCATGCTGAGTACCTTTATCGCTGAGCTTGGCTGCAGTGGGCATGTTTTTCTCCAGGTTGTAATATAATCGTCATAAAAAAACAAATGCTTTATTTGTAGATGTCGACAGATTTGATAGAAATCATGAGGTGTTCTCATTGCTGTAAAAAATATCTTTATTTAATCCTTATAATATAATGATTTAACTTTTTTTCCATCTATCTTTATATGAACTTGATTGGACTTAATCATGAGGATATTATTACTATTGATTCCCTTAAAATTAAATCTATCCATAAATTTTATTAACTGGTTACTTTCCGAGATATAATTATTTTTTATCGGTGGTAAATGTGGTGGTATATGATATTGATGTGGGTTATTTCCATCCCCAATCAAAGATAAAATTTTTTCATTTATATTTTGTTCAATAAACCATTCTTGTTTTACGAAGGTGAAATCAGTAGTTCTGATGCTGTAGATTTTAATATTAGGCATAAAATAATAATATTCGTTAAGCTTTATTTGAAAATGTACTTCACTATGCGGAGAAAGTTTATACCAGTCATCTTTTTCAAAAGAACTACGATAATCGCAAATGCTTCCTAAATAATCTAATGAAATATTAGCCGTGGATATAAAGAAAAGCATCCTACATAGTTTTATATCAGATGCGATTTCTTTATTTTCTGTTGGTATATAAGGTAGAGATGTTGTCCGAATAAAATATGGGTGAGATTTTTCATTCTTAAAGGAAAGTGTTGCAAGTATATTATTGTTATTATTATTTACCGATAATGAGAGATATAAACCGTTTAACGCTTGCTCATTAGTGTTAGCAACTTCAAATGATTTAAAACGCACTATAGGATAATTTGGTAAGTACCATTGCTTGGGATGTAGTTGAGCTTTTTCATATTCATATCCATTCCACCCTCTCATTCCATATCCGTATTTGATAATGGATAATTCATTTGCTGATAACCAGTTTGGTATAACTAATATCATTAATAATATTTTTTTGAAGTTAAGTTTATTTAAATAAATGAAACGCTTCATTTTATTAAGGCTCTTATATTTTTGATTTAAAGAGTTAATCTGCGAAGGATAATGAAAAATAATTCCTCACTCGTTTTTAATTTCTATTTCAAAGTATCTTTCAATATTGTAAGCATTGTCAAAAACAAGATCGAATTTATTTTCAGTAATTAATTTATTAGCTCCTTTCACATGCCCATTGTAGTCATCATTATCTTCTTGATAGGGCGATTGCTTATTTCCTTCAGAGTCATAATCTGATGTCCCCATTCCTCCACCATTAGGGTCTGTAAAAAATTTGGGTATATGGCTTAATTCGTGGCAAAGTGTAGACACCCGAGAGTCATGGCCGGTAAGTTTTGAGCATATGCGTTTCTTTTCATTACTGTCTTTTTTTCTCCGTCCCACAAAATTTATACCAATTTCAACCTTATAGTCCTTCTGTGGCTCCCCTGGTACTTTAGCACTAACTTCACGTGGTTCATTAATTTTGTTAATAAAACTTTTAATGGTCATTGTACTTTTCACATACCTAATTCGCCTAATACAATCTTCCATCACACCCTTTGCGCTTATTTTAACAAGATGTTGCTCTCCTCTTACAGGCATATTTATATGAACAAATTCATCACCCCATATACCAAATATCGTTTGGAATTCGTTCTTTTCTTTGTCTTCCCAAGTTTTAAGATCTTTCTCTCTTTGATTTAATACCTTATCCAGAGCCTCTAATGTTTCTGTTATCATTGCATCAAAATCATTTATTTTACATTGTTTAAAAACTATCATTTCTTTTGACGGTTTACCGTGTGTTTTATCACTCATTCTTCTTCTCCCCAACATGTATCAAAATCAGGATTGATAAGTTTTATTGCAATTTCTTCATCGTTATCTTGGGTAAATATTTCGGTATACCCATTCTGATCTGTCTCTCCATATATTTGAGTTCCATCTACAAAATATGCGATATAACGTATGTTTGAATATGGTTCTTGTTTTTTATCAAAAAAATGAAATTGAAGATGATATTTTTCAGAATCCTGATTCGTCAGTTGTAATGGCCGAATGGCATCACCCGGACTCCCCCCACTGTTAAGATTAATTTTCGATCCCCCGATATCCACACCTCCTGCGTGTATCACCACAAATGAGCCGCCCACCTTCAGACTGATCTTACTGTCACTCTGGAGGACAATATCGCCCTCAACGCGGATCCCCTGCGCTCCGGCTACCTTCTGCGCCATATCGCCTTTCACTTCCAGGCTGTGCTTACCCCCGACCAGGCTGATATGGTCTTTTGTGGTGCGGTGCTCCTGCTTCCCTTCAACGCTCACGCTTCTGTTGCGCACAACGCTCAGCGACGTGTCATGACCAATGCGCACGGTGCGATCGTTTGTGACTTCCTGCGTATGATCGTGCTGCACCGTGATGCGCTGATCGTTCCCGACCGTGACATGCCGGTCATGCGCCACGGTGGTTTTCTGATCGTGGCCGCCAGCATTCTCCTTACCCACCGTCACCGTCTGGCCCAGACCCACGGTAATGTTCTGGTTGTTGCCGATGGTTTCGCTGTGATCCACCTTCACATCGGTGGTGCGATTGTTCAGCACCTCGGTATCCATGTTCTTCTGCGCATGGATATAGACCTGCTCCTGGTCTGTGGCATCGTCAAAGGTCAGCTCGTTAAATCCGTCGCCCTGATAGGTTTTGGAGCGGATGGTCATTTTTGTCCGGGTGGCCGGCAGGTCACCCGGCGAGGGATTATCTTCGTGATAGGCCCGTCCCGTCACGACAGGCTGATCCGGGTCACCGTTGAGGAAATCCACAATCACTTCCTGCCCCACGCGGGGAATGGCGAGGTGACCAAATCCGGCCCCGGCCCATGCCTGTGACACCCGTATCCAGCAGGAGCTGTCCTCCGTGCCGCCATGATAGCGGTCCCACAGGAACTTCAGCCGCACCCGGCCATACTCATCACAGAAAATCTCTTCCCCTGCCGGGCCGGTAACCACCGCGCTTTGCGGACCGTCCACTCTGGGCTTTGGCAGGGGGCGGGGACGCCATGTCTGTTCTGCCGGGATAACGGAAAACTGGTTGGTGAGCAGAGTCCCCTGTCCGGCGCTGCTGTGGCGGGCCTGAGGCTGCACGCCTACCAGCGTGCTGCTCACCACCTGCCAGTTGCGGTTAAGCGCAGGTATCGGGTGGTCTGACAGGGTAAAGCGGATGCCGGGCCATAATTTGGGGGAATTACTGACACAGAGTGCCGTTTCAGCCCCACTGCGCCAGCCTTCTATTTTGTAGCGGGTGAAATCCTCCCCGTGCTGTTCGTCCTTGAAACGGCCCGGATAATCAAAAATCTCATACTGTGCCCACTGACCATTCAGGTTATCCGCTTCCTGCTCATAATATCCGGGCCAGTCGGGGACTTTAAACGTGTAGTCCTGGCTCGTCACGGAAGAGGGGCTGACGGTGGCCTCGTAACGGAACTGGCTGATGCACTCCGTGGTGACTTCCGTGGTTGTGTTCGGATTGAACGCTATGGAGGCCGGAAGCCGGGACAGTCCGGCGACGTTATCGCAGAGCGTCATTTTCTGGTCGGCTCCCTCCGGGGAGAACCGGTCAAAAAAGAAAATCCCTTCCTCGGACCACAGTCGTGTCAGGAACGCAAGGTCTGACTCGCCGTACTGGACGCAGAATTCCCGTGCAGGGTGGTCCTCGTAAAAACAGGGCGTCCAGGTGGTGATGCCGTTTTCACGCAGCAGGGTGTCAGAGATAGCCTGAATATCCTGCTGCTGGAAAATGCGGAAGTTCTGCCGCAGGGCGCAGCGCCAGAGAGGGGGCTGAATTCTGAAGTGGTACTGCATCTGCCAGCCGTCGTGCTCTTTCATGCCAAAGGTGGAAATCACGCCGCTGATACGGCGCAGTGTTTGTGCGCCCTGCCAGAGGGTCAGGGTGGCATTTTTTTCAAGCAGTTCTTCAGCACGCTGGCGGAAGGAGTCGCTGGCGACATCCACCTCCAGCATAAAGGGGAGTGAATATTTCTGGACCAGACGGAAACTGACCACCGCGAAGGTAGTGGAACTCTGCCCGTCAACTTCCAGCGTGAAACGAAGTCCTTTCAGTGACATAAAATGCCTCTCTGATGCGTGACAGGAAAATGAATACTGCGGCAGTAGCTGAGAGCGATATTTATATTCAGGCACGCTACCGCCGAAGTTTCCGGCATCTGCCATCTCCCGTGAATAAAAACGTGATGCGATATTCTTCGAATGGTTTTAGCTTTTTTATGCATATTTTTAGTAGTATATTCCATGTTTGTGAATATCGGTTTCCTCTCTCTGTAATAACTAAAAAACATACAAATATATTATATTTGTATACTTCTCATGATGTTATTTAATATTCGCTATTCGAGAGCTAATTAATATTATATATTACCGTAATGAATAATTACCTTGTTATCTGTGTAATGCATATATTATTACCATGTCATTTTTCGTTATTTTGCGTTGTATATCACAGCGCAGAAAATTCATACGTTATTTTGAAAAATCGATTTAAAAATGTTCCTGCGGACGTATTATTGTTGTCATAACTGAATCTGTATTATTTCCATTCCAGTGAATGGTTGCTGCGGTGGCCATTCCGGATATGTTCTGTTATTGCTTGCAAATATAACCTGAAGAAATGTTATTGCCGGTAATAACAAAGACGGCAGTATTCACCCAGGATCTCTTAATCATTGCAGGAGTTAATACTATGGTTTTTGAAGAACGTTATTACCAGGAAGAGCTGGACTATCTTCGTCAGATGGGGAAATTGCTGGCAAAGGAAAAGCCCTGGCTGGCCCGTTTCCTGGCGGAGAAGGATGGTGATCCGGATGTTGAGCGCCTGATGGAGGCTTTTGCACTTCTTTCCGGTGGACTGTGGCAAAAACTGGAAGACGGGTTTCCTGAATTCACTCACGGGATCATCAGGATGCTGTGGCCTAATTATCTGCGTCCGGTTCCTGCCATGACGGTCATTGAATACCGGCCTAAAAACCGGCTGAAAAAGCCGGTACAGGTTTGCCGCGATGCGTTAATCAGATCCCGTACAACAACGGGGTCATTATCCCTGAACCGGGGACCGCTGTCTGACAGCCAGTCAACGCGCCCTCCGGTCTGCCATTTTACGCTGGCCAGGGATCTCTGGTTACAGCCCCTGCATATTCGGGATATACGCAACAACAGTACCCTTAAAAAGGGCTGTATTGAGATTGATTTTTTTGCGGACAGCGGAGTGTCCCCGAATGCTCTGGATCTGAATAAACTCAGCTTCTGGCTGGGTAATGACGACGACTATACCCGGTATCAGTTGTATCTGTGGTTCAGTGAGTGCCTGATGGACGCCGAGCTGGTTGCCGGGGAGTGCCAGGTACCGCTGCCGGATGTATGGCTGGATCCGGCTGGGTTTGAGCGTGAGGACGCACTGCTGCCCTGGCCTGAAAGGGTCCACAATGGCTACCGGGTTCTCCATGAATATTTTTGCTTTCCGGAAAGTTTTTTCTTCTTCCACCTTCGTGGGGCGGTGTCATTGCCGGATGATTTTCCGCTCAGTCATTTTACGCTGAGGCTGCATTTTTGCGATCCGCTGCCGGGTGATGTCAAACTGGACAACCGTTCGCTGCGGCTTTACTGCACACCTGCTGTTAACCTGTTTATGCACACTGCTGAGCCGATCCGACCCGATGGTCGTGTGTTGCAATATCCGTTGCTTGCCAGCCGCCGACGCCCGGACGCGTATGATATTTTCCGGGTGGCGTCGGTGAGCTGTCACACTCAGGCCCCAGAGGGGGGGGCCGGGAAAGGTAAAAACAGACAGATGTGGCCTGAGTTTGAAAGTTTTGACCATCAGACAGAATTCAGTGGCCAGAGGAAAGTCGTGTACTGGCAGCACCGGACAAAAACCTCGCTACTCCATCGCGGCACTGAGCACACCGTCGCTTTCATACATGCCGATGGCAGCCAGCCGGACCCTTCCCTGACGGAAAATGAAGTCGTTACGGCTGAGCTGGTCTGTACCAACCGGATGTTACCTGAACAACTGCATCCCGGCGATGTCTGCGTCGCCGTGGGCAAAAATCCGGCAGTGGCTTCTTTCAGTAACGTTACATGTCCGACATGTTCACTCAATCCGGTGACCGACGATGACAGGCTCTGGTTGCTGATTTCCTGTATGAACCTGAATTATCTTTCCCTGCTGGAGCGGGAGGCGCTGATTGAGATCCTGTGCACTTTTGACCTGCCCGGTATTCATCATCCCCAACTGGCCCGGCTTTCACGTGAGAAACTGGATGCGATAGAACGAATGGAAACGAAACCGATAGACTGGTTGTTTAAGGGCGTTCCGAGGAGAGGGCTTGCCACCACACTGTGGATCAACCCGGCTCCGTTTGTCAGTGAGGGGGAGATATATCTGCTGGGGGCCGCGCTGTCACAGTTTTTTGCGCTGTATGCCAGTACCGGTTCATATCACCACCTGAAAATTATCAATACGGAAAATCATAAATCGTGGTGGTGGCAGAACAGCGGTCAGCACCCCCTGATGTAACAGGGATGGCTTTTTAGGTCCCCAATGAGCGATGGTTATGGCTGCTAACAGAATCCGTGACAATCTATAACTATGAGCGTCCAGATCTGGCCCAGAAATACAAAACGACCGATCATACTCAGCAAGCATTCGATAGACGGATAACTTTCAACTTATATCAGGACTCGTTAATTCTGAATTCACGGCATAAACCGATAGCCAATCCCGGTTTCGGTCAGAAAATGACGTGGACGAGCCGGGTCCAGCTCCAGTTTCTGGCGCAGGTGTCCCATATAGATTCGCAGATAGTGACTGTGCTCAACGGCGTTTGGCCCCCAAACCTGATTTAACAACTGGCGTTGCGTCAGTACCTTCCCGGCATTATTCAGCAGTACCGCTAACAGGCGAAACTCAATTGGCGTCAGATGGATTTCCTCGTCGTCACGGTGTACGAGGCGGGCGGCGAGATCCACTTTTACGTTGGAAAAATGCACCACCGGTTCGGGGGACGCGCCGCTGGCGTGGCGCCGCAATGCCACGCGCAATCGCGCCTGTAGCTCGCCAATACCAAAGGGTTTACTGAGATAGTCATCGGCACCGGCATCCAGCGCGGCGATTTTATCGCTCTCTTCGCTACGGGCTGAAAGCACGATTACTGGAATTGCGCTCCACTGTCGCAGGTCGCGAATAAAATCAATGCCGTCGCCGTCTGGCAGGCCGAGATCGAGAATGATGAGATCGGGTTTTCGCGTGGCGGCTTCCAGCAGACCACGTTGCAGCGTTTCCGCTTCATATACACGCAGGCCATCGGCTTCCAGCGCGGTGCGCAGAAAGCGGCGAATGGCCTGTTCATCTTCAACAATCAGAACGTTTGTCACATATCCTCATGAAAATCTTCAAGTTCAGGGGGGATTTCCTGGGGCAGTGTAACACGGAAACAGGCTCCTCCCTGGGCACGATTATGGGCGGAAATGGTACCGCCGTGCACGTCCACAATCGCCTGACACATGGCCAGCCCCAATCCCACGCCGGGTACCGATGACTCTTTGTTTCCTCTGGAAAATTTGTCAAAAACACGCTGTTCCATACCCGACGGAATACCCGGTCCATTATCCCAGACGTCCAGTTGCAGGTGCTCACCGTTGACGCTGGCATCAATGCCGATTTGTGCCTGCGGACCCGCGTACTTAACGGCGTTCTCCAGCAGATTAATCAACACTCGTTCAAAAAGCGGGCCATCGACATGGATCAGCGTCAACGGTTCGGGTAACGACAGATTAATCGGGGCTGAGAGTCCCGGCTCCAGCATCTGCAGGGCGCTGCCCACTACCTCTTCCAGCGTTAACCACTCCTTCTTAAGATTAAAGCCGCCAGACTGAATTCGCGCCATATCCAACAGATTATTAACCAGTCGGGTGGTATTCAGCACGTGCTGGCGAATCTCACTGGCCTGGCGCGCATGCGGCGAACCTTCACTGGCCAGATCCAGCGTTAAAATTTCAGCCTGACCGAACAGTACCGTCAGCGGCGTGCGCAAATCGTGGGACAGGGCGGCAAGCAGCGCATTGCGAATACTTTCACGCTCACTGGCAAACCGGGCCTGCTCTTCGCTGGCGGTCAGCGTCAGACGTTCCAGCGCACTGGCGACCAACAGGGTAAAGGTTTCCAGCAGGCGCTGCTGCTCAGGGATCATCAACTGACGCAGATTTCCCGGTTCCACTACCAGTAGCCCATGCGTTTTATCGGCGCTTTTTAGCGGTAAGATTTGGTACGGTACGCCCGGTAAGGTATCCGTACCCGCGCCAGCTGGCTGCCCTTTGTCAAAACTCCATTGGGCAATGGCATCGTCCCATGGCGTCATGCCCTGTTGATGGGTGAGGGGCGCCAGCTTACCGTGTTCATCAGGTAATAAAACCTGACTACGGGCCTGAAACGTTGAGGCGATAAACTGTTCGCTGGTAGCGGCGATATCCTGCTGACTCCGTCCAACGGCTAACGCTTTCGACATCTCATACAGATGGCGCGTACGTTGTTCCCGATAGCGCGCCACCCGCGCCTGATACCGGACTCCGGCGGTGAGATTACCGATAACCAGCCCTACCGTTAGCATCACGGTAAAAGTGAGTAGGTACTGGACGTCGGAAACGGCCAGCGTCCCACGCGGGGCAATAAAGAAGAGATCGAAGCTGGCGACGTTAATAAAGGTTGCCAGCACGGATGGCCAGCGTCCGTAGAACAGGGCGATAACCACCACACCCAGCAAATAGAGCATTACCAGGTTAGCGGCATCAAAGGCCATCAGCCACTGCATCGCGATCAGCGTAATGATGGCACACAGCGCGACGGCAACCACACAACCCTGAATTTGTACCCGCCATTTATCTTTAAAGGTGCGGCTATCCGTAGTGGGTAGCGTCGGGCGTGAAGGCGGTTCGTCCAGCGCGACAATCATCAGATCGAGATCCGGTGCGCGATGGGCCAGTTTGTCGGCAAAGGAATCGCTGCGCCACCAGCGACGCGTTGTCGGACGCCCGAGCACAATTTTTCCCAGATTATGCTCGCGGGCATAGCGGATTACCGCTTTATCTTCAGCGGGATCGGAAAGTGTGGCGGTTTCCGCGCCCAGCTCCTGGGCTAATCGCAGGGCGCTTAAGATCGCGCGGCGCTGTTTTTCGGGGAGTCGGTGCAGCGCTGGAGTTTCGACATACACTGCGTGCCAGACGCTGCCGAGACGCGCCGCCAGTCGCGCGGCGGCGCGTACCAGTTTTTCGCTGCCGGTGTTGTGCCCAATGCACAGCAAAACGGCGTCGCGGGTATGCCATACTTTCTCTTCCCCTGGACGTCCGCGCCAGGCGCGCATTTGATCGTCCACCCGATCGGCCGTGCGGCGCAGGGCCAGCTCGCGCAGCGCGATCAAATTACCTTTGCGAAAGAAATGCTCGATGGCTCTTTCCGCCTGACCGGCGATATAGACCTTGCCTTCATTCAGGCGCTGCCGCAAATCATCGGGGGGAAGATCGACCAGCACCACATCGTCAGCGGCATCGAAAAAAGGATCGGGGACGGTTTCGCGAACCTGAATACCGGTGACGCCGCTGACCACATCATTGAGACTTTCCAGATGCTGTACGTTAACGGTGGTAAAGACGTCGATACCGGCTTCCAGCAGCTCTTCAATATCTTGCCAGCGCTTAGGATGGCGTGAACCTGGCGCATTACTGTGCGCCAGTTCATCCATTAAAATGAGCGCCGGACGGCGGGCCAGGGCGGCATCGAGATCGAATTCGCTGATGTGACGACCATGACGCGCGTGTCGCTTTAGCGGCAGGATGCTGAGACCGTCCAGCAGCGCGGCGGTCTCTTTGCGTCCGTGGGTTTCCACCACGCCAATCAGCACATCTAACCCCTGCGCCCGCAGCCGCTGGGCTTCCGTTAGCATGGCCCAGGTTTTGCCGACGCCCGCGCAGGCACCGAAGAATATTTTTAGTTTTCCGCGGTGCGGGGCAGTGGTCTGCTCCAGCAGACGATCGGGGTCGGGACGTAAGGGTTCGCTATGCATGTCCTTTTTCTCAGTGCTTATCCAGCGCTAAATTAAGTTCCACCAGGTTCACCACCGGCTGACCGATAAAACTGACCAACGGCTTTTGCGTGTATTGTGCAACCAGGCGCGACACCTCTTCAACGCTGAGGTTGCGGGCCTGCGCCACGCGGGGAATTTGCCAGGCCACCGCGTCGGGCGTCAGGTTGTTATCCAGCCCGCTGGCCGACGCGGTTACCAGCTCTAGCGGAACGGCAGGACTAGCCTGTGGATTGGCAGCACGCAGCGCGGCAATCCGGCTTTGCAACTGTTTATCCAGTTCCGGGTTGCTGACGGCCAGATTACTGCCGCCAGAAGCCATGGGATTATAGGGCATTTCCGCCGTCGCAGACGGACGCCCCTGAAAATAACCGGCGGCGGTAAAATGTTGCCCAATAAGTTCAGAGCCGCGAACAACCTGATCTTCGCGGATCAAGGAGCCGTTAGCCTGGTGGGGAAACCACCACTGCCCCAGCACGGTGGTCAGCAGCGGGTAAGCCCCGCCGGTTATAAGCATCAGGAAAATCAATGTTGATAATGCAGGACGTAATCCACTCATCTGAAACCTCACACCAGACCCAGCAGGGTCAGCAGTACATCAATCGCTTTAATGCCAATAAATGGCACCACCAGACCGCCCAGGCCGTAGATCCACAAATTACGGCGCAACATTGCAGATGCGGATAACGGCTTGTAGCTCACGCCTTTAAGCGCCAGTGGGATCAGAAAAATGATTATCAGCGCATTAAAGATAACCGCACTGAGGATCGCTGAGTCCGGCGAATGCAGTCCCATTACGTTAAGTGCATTGAGCTGCGGATAGGTGGCGGCGAACGCGGCCGGAATGATGGCGAAATACTTTGCCACGTCATTGGCGATACTGAAGGTGGTCAGCGAGCCGCGCGTCATCAGCATCTGTTTACCAATGTGCACCACTTCAATCAGTTTGGTGGGGTTGGAATCAAGATCCACCATGTTGCCAGCTTCCTTCGCCGCCTGGGTCCCTGAGTTCATGGCGACCGCGACATCCGCCTGCGCCAGTGCCGGGGCGTCGTTGGTTCCGTCGCCGGTCATCGCCACCAGACGGCCTTCCGCCTGATACTGACGAATCAGCGCCAGCTTGGCTTCCGGCGTGGCCTCCGCTAAGAAATCATCCACCCCGGCTTCAGCGGCGATCGCGGCGGCGGTCAGGCGGTTATCGCCGGTGATCATCACCGTTTTGATCCCCATTTTGCGCAGTTGGGCAAAACGTTCTTTGATCCCGCCTTTCACAATATCTTTCAGGGCAATCACGCCCAGTACGCGGGAGCCTTCGGCTACCACCAGCGGCGTAGCGCCAAGGCGAGCGACGTTGTCGACCTTCTGCTCTACATCGGCGGGGAAGTGACCGCCGTTGGCTTCAACGTGACGACGAATGGCATCGACCGAACCTTTGCGGATCATACGGTTGTCGATGTTGATACCGCTCATACGACTTTGCGCGGTAAACGGCACAAAGGTAGCGTGCAGCGATTGCACGTCGCGAATACGCAGATTAAAGCGCTGTTTTGCCAGAATAACGATGCTGCGGCCTTCTGGCGTTTCATCGGCCAGCGATGAAAGCTGTGCGGCGTCCGCCAGCGTTTTTTCATCCACACCCTGGGCGGGCAGAAAATCTGAAGCCTGGCGGTTACCCAGCGTAATGGTGCCGGTTTTATCCAGCAGCAGGACGTCCACGTCACCCGCGGCTTCGACCGCACGTCCGCTGGTGGCAATGACGTTCGCGCCCAGCATACGGCTCATCCCGGCTACGCCAATGGCAGAAAGCAGACCGCCGATGGTGGTGGGGATCAGACAAACGAGCAGGGCAACCAGTACCGTGACACTGACCGCGCTGCCGCCCCAGGCGGAAAATGGCCACAGCGTGGCGGTCGCCAACAGAAAAACGATGGTCAGGGCAATCAGCAGGATCGTCAGGGCGATTTCGTTGGGGGTTTTACGCCGCTGCGCGCCTTCGACCATGGCGATCATCCGGTCGAGGAACGTTTCACCGGGATTTACGCTGCATTCGATCACCAGCCAGTCGGAGAGAATGCGAGTCCCGCCGGTGACCGATGCAAAATCGCCACCGGATTCACGAATAACCGGTGCAGACTCACCGGTAATCGCGCTTTCGTCCACCGATGCGCCACCTTCGATCACCTCACCGTCACACGGGATAATATCGCCAGCTTCCACCAGCACAATATCGCCTTTACGTAAATCATCGGCAGGGACGTGATCCATGGCCGAGCCGTATTTTGGTTCGCGAAGTTTGCGGGCAAAAGCGGTTTTTTTCACCCCTTTCAGGCTGTTCGCCTGTGCTTTACTGCGCCCCTCAGCCAGCGCTTCGGCAAAGTTGGCGAACAGGACGGTGATCCACAGCCATAGACTTATCGCGCCGGTAAACCACGGATTGCCTGGCATATAACCTGTTGCCATCGCCAGCGTTAACAACGTGGTCAGCAGACTACCCAGCCAGACGAGAAACATCACCGGATTACGCCATTGGGTATGTGGGCTTAATTTTTTCACGGCATCCATCAGCGCCTGTGCGACCAGAGAAGGTTCGAACAGCGCCAGTTGCTTGCGACTCATAGTAATGTGCTCCGCATCACTCAGTGTAATGACAGGTATTCTGCGACCGGGCCAAGGGCCAGGGCAGGAACAAAGGTGAGAGCGCCAACCAGTAACACCGTACCGATTAGCAACCCGACAAACAGCGCGCCGTGGGTGGGTAGTGTGCCCGGGCTTGCTGGCTGGATCTTTTTACTGACCAGCGACCCGGCAATAGCCATCACGGGTACGATCACGCCGAAGCGACCGAAGAACATGCACAGAGCCAGCAGGCAGTTCCAGAACGGGCTATTGGCGCTTAATCCGGCAAAGGCGCTACCGTTGTTGTTCGCGGCAGATGACACGGCATACAGCACTTCACTAAAACCATGTGGACCCGGGTTGAGCATGGCGCTACGCCCGGCATCGGTCATCATTGCTATTGCTGTGCCGAGCAGGACCAGCGCAGGGGTGACCAGAATCGCCAGCGCGGTCATTTTCATTTCGCGCACGTCGATTTTCTTACCCAGGTATTCCGGTGTTCGGCCAATCATCAGCCCTGCGATGAACACAGCCAGCAGTACGAACAGCAGCATGCCGTACAGACCTGAACCCACACCGCCGAAGACCACTTCGCCAATTTGCATCAGCCACATCGGCACCATTCCGCCGAGTGCGGTAAAGGAGTCATGCATCGCAATCACTGCGCCACAGGACGCCGCCGTTGTGACGACCGCAAACAGACTGCTGACCAGTACACCAAAGCGGCTCTCTTTGCCCTCCATGTTGATATTGCTGTTTGCACCTAACTGCATCAGATGCGCGTTGCCCTGAACTTCGGCCCACATCACGACGGCTACGCAGATGACAAAAATGAGCGACATGGCCCATAACAGGGTCCGGCCCTGACGACGATCGCCTACCACATCGCCAAAGGCAAAACACAGCGCGGTAGGAATTAAGAAAATAGCCAGCATCTGTACCAGGTTGGTCAGCGCGGTTGGGTTTTCAAACGGATGTGCTGAGTTAGCGTTAAAGAAACCGCCTCCGTTGGTGCCGAGCATCTTAATCGCTTCCTGCGAAGCGACAGGTCCCATCGGTAGCAACTGTTTCACCCCTTCAAGCGTCGTGATGGGCTGATAGGGCAATACGTTTTGCAGCACGCCTTGTTGAATAAAAAACAGGGCGATGAGCAGCGCGATCGGCACGAGGATCCACAGCGTAATACGAACCAGATCGACCCAGGCATTACCCAGCGTATCCATACTCTGGCGCGTAAAGGCACGCGTCAGGGCAAAAATCACCGCAATTCCGGTCGCCGCGGACAGGAAGTTCTGCACGGTCAACCCAGCCATCTGGCTGAAGTAGCTTAAAGTGGTTTCACCGGCATAAGATTGCCAGTTGGTATTGGTGACAAAACTCACCGCCGTGTTGAGCGCCAGATGCCATGAAAGTCCTGGTAGCTGCTGAGGATTCAGCGGCAACAGATTTTGCGCCATCAGCATCGAAAACAGGACCAGCAGGCCCAGCACATTGAGCGCGAGGATTGCCAGCAGATACTGCCGCCAGTTCATCTCCTGCTGCGAAATACCCAGACCACGCCAGAGCACACTTTCCACGCCAGCAAGGCCCGGCAGAGACGTATTATTGATGAGTCGGGCCAGCCCAAACCCCAGCGGTCTGGCGATGACAAACAGCACCAGCAAGAAACTGGCAATAAGTAAAAATCCTTGAGCCGCCATCAGAACGCCTCCGCATTAATCAGGGCATACACAAGGTAACCTAATAATAAAAAGACCAGCCCAATGCCGGTTATCACGCCTGCACTCACAGTGCACCTCCAGTGGCATAAATGTGATAACCAGAGCGTAGGTTTTTGCTTGCAAAGATTTCGCAAAAATCGGCGGGCGAGGTGTAAAAAAAGTATAAAAATGGCAAAGACCATTATTTAACTAATGATTAGTATTAATTTAACTTTTATGTAACTTAATTACGTTTTTAAACTAAACGGGGCATAAATAGATAAAAATAAGTGGTCGGATGAGTAGTAAAATTACACACAAGGCGGTATTATTTTCATCAGTTAACCAACTTTATTTTTCCGGTGCGATTCACCGAACAGTTATATGGGAGAGGATTATGGACTTTTATAAAGAATATCCAGCACACATTGTTTTCTTACGCCGTACCTTTGCCGTAGTGGCGGGCGTACTGGCTCTGCCGGTCATGCTGTTCTGGAAAGACCGCGCCCGTTTTTACAGCTATCTGCATCGCGTCTGGTCTAAAACCAGTGATAAGCCGGTGTGGATGGAGCAGGCGGAAAAAGCCACCTGCGATTTCTACTGATAGCTAATAAATCCCCAAAAGCCGCTGATATCAGCGGCTTTTTTGCTCATGATAGCTACACTTATTTCAGGAATGAAAAAGGAGCGATCATGAGCGAGAAAATCCCTGTTGGTATCAGTGCCTGTCTGTTGGGGGAGGCGGTTCGCTATGATGGTGGGCATAAGCGGCTGGCCTTTGCTGTAGAAGAACTGTCGCCGTGGGTCGCGTTCGAACCTGTTTGCCCTGAAATGGGGATCGGGTTACCCGTCCCGCGACCTGCGTTGCATCTGGTCAAAGAGGGCGAGGCTGTCTCCCTGCGTTTTAGTGATAAGCGCGAGGGGGATTTGACAGACGCAATGACGGCTTTTAGTCAGCGACAAAGCGATAGTCTGGCGCATTTGTGCGGCTATATTGTCTGTGCGAAATCACCCAGTTGCGGTATGGAACGGGTGCGAGTCTACGACGCGGAAGGCAAAAACAACCGTAAAGCCGGACGAGGGATCTTTACGTCTGTGCTGATGTCGACGTTACCCTGGCTTCCCGTGGAAGAGGACGGGCGTTTACACGACCCGCAGATTCGGGAAAATTTTGTTGAGCGCATTTATGCTTTGCACGAGCTCAATACTATCCGACAGCAAGGGTTAACGCGCGGCGCATTAATCGATTATCATAGTCGTTACAAGCTATTACTGTTGGCCCATTCCCAGCCGGACTATCGCGACCTCGGGCGTTTTGTGGCGGCGATTGGCGAATGGCAAGATCTGCAGGCTTATTTTGTCGAGTATCGCTTAAGGCTGATGAGTTTGCTGGCTCATCTTCCCTCCCGTCGCAACCATACCAACGTGCTGATGCATGTCCAGGGCTATTTCCGTACGCAATTAAATTCTCGTCAGCGGCAGGAGCTGGCCTCTCTCATTGACGGTTATCGACGTGCGACTCAACCGCTGCTTGCGCCAATAACATTACTCAAACACTATATGGCGGAATACCCGGATGCTTATCTCTCCGGGCAGCGCTATTTCAATCCCTGGCCAGAGGCTCTGCGTTTGCGCTACGGGCGTTAAGTTTTTTCTTCAGGAGTGTTATGACCACCCATTTGGTCTGGTTTCGGCGTGATTTACGCTTGCACGACAACCTCGCACTGGCGGCGGCTTGTCGGGATCGTTCCGCGCAGGTACTGGCGTTATATATCGCTACCCCCGAGCAGTGGAAGGCCCACGATATGGCCCCGCGCCAGGCGGCATTTACCTGCGCACAGTTGAATGCGTTACAAACGGCGCTGGCAGAAAAAGGTATTCCTCTACTGTTTCACGAAGTGGATGATTTTGCGGCCAGCGTGGACATCGTCAAAAGTGTTTGTCTGCAGCATGACGTCAGTCGATTATTTTATAACTATCAATATGAAATAAACGAACGGCAGCGTGATGCAAACGTAGAAAAATCATTACCCCAGGTGGTGTGCGAAGGGTTTGATGACAGCGTGATCCTGCCTCCGGGGGCGGTGATGACCGGCAATCATGAGATGTATAAAGTGTTCACGCCGTTTAAAAATGCCTGGCTGAAGCGGATTAAAGACGGTATTCCAGAATGTGTGAGCGCGCCGAAAGTGAGAGAAAGTGGCGCTCTTGACGCACCGTTAACACCAATTACGCTGAGCTATCCACAGCAAGATTTTGATGCGCAGAGGTTTGTGGTAGATGAAAAATTGGCCATCGCGCAATTACGCCAGTTTTGCCAGCAGGCTGCGGGAGAATACGAACAGCTGCGTGATTTTCCAGCGATTGACGGGACCAGTCGATTATCCGCAAGTCTGGCGACAGGCGGGTTATCGCCGCGCCAATGCCTGAATCGACTGCTCGCGGAGCAGCCGCAGGCGCTTGAGGGCGGGTCAGGTAGCGTCTGGCTGAACGAGCTTATCTGGCGTGAGTTTTATCGCCACCTGATGACGTATCATCCGGCGCTGTGTCGGTATCAACCCTTTATCCGCTGGACCGATCGCGTGCAATGGCAGAATGACCCGGCGCATTTGCAGGCCTGGCAAATGGGTCAAACGGGTTACCCGATTGTAGACGCTGCGATGCGTCAGCTCAACGCCACGGGCTGGATGCATAATCGTTTACGCATGATTACGGCCAGTTTTTTAGTGAAAGACCTGCTGATCGACTGGCGCAAAGGCGAGCAGTATTTCATGTCGCAACTGATCGATGGCGACCTGGCGGCCAATAACGGCGGCTGGCAGTGGGCCGCGTCTACCGGAACCGATGCCGCACCGTATTTCCGCATATTTAACCCCACGACGCAGGGCGAAAAATTTGACCGTGACGGTGAGTTTATCCGCCAGTGGCTGCCGGAACTGCGCGATGTGCCGGGTAAAGCCATTCATGACCCGTGGTCGTGGGCGGAAAAAGCGCAGGTGATGCTCAACTATCCTCGCCCGATTGTCGATCATAAGCAGGCAAGACTGGCGACGCTGGCGGCATATGAGGCGGCGCGTAAAGAGTAAAGGCATGGTGGATTTTGCGTAATGCATTCCAGCAGAATGAAAGTGTTGCGGTCTGGGGCTTTTAGCGCTGAAGCGTGCGCGCAAGGTTGTTAATGCCCTGATGCAGATGCTTTTATCTGACAGTAAAGTTCCGTCATCTTCATTCAGGTGATGGAACTTGATGACAATGCCAACAACCTCCACACCGCATGATGCGGTGTTTAAAACGTTTTTACATCATCCCGAAACCGCGCGGGATTTTCTCGACATTCACCTGCCAGCTGAACTGCGGACGCTTTGCGATTTGAATTCGCTGAAGCTGGAGTCAGAAAGCTTTATTGAAGCGGATTTACGTTCGCGCTACTCCGACGTGCTCTGGTCTTTGCACACACGCAACGGTGACGGTAATGTCTATGTGGTGATAGAGCATCAAAGTTCAGCCGAGCCGCATATGGCTTTTCGTCTGTTGCGTTATGCGATGGCGGCGATGCAGCGCCATCTGGACGCAGGGCATAAGGAACTGCCACTAGTGATACCGATGCTCTTTTATCATGGCTGCCGAAGCCCCTATCCGTACTCATTGTGCTGGCTGGATGCCTTTGCCGACCCCGTGGCGGCAAGACAGCTTTATTCCAGCGCATTTCCGTTGGTAGACATAACGGTGGTACCCGATGATGAGATCATGGCTCACAGACGAATGGCGCTGCTGGAATTAATGCAAAAACATATCCGTCAGCGGGATTTGCTGGGGCTGGTAGAGCAACTGGCCACGCTGCTACTTACTGGATGCGCTAATGACACGCAATTACAGGCGATGTTTAATTACATCCTACAATCTGGCGACGAATCTCGTTTTAATGAATTTATGCAGGAGATAGCGCAACGGATCCCCCAACATAAGGAGAGGCTGATGACTATTGCAGAGCGGTTACGGTTAGATGGATTACAGGAAGGGTTACAGCAGGGTAAACAAGAAGCCGCATTACGTATAGCGCAAACCATGCTGGAACAAGGTATAGATCGCACAATGGTGCTACTGGTTACAGGTCTTACTGAAGAGGAACTCGCAACAATTCATGCATAATTACCTGAAAAAACAGGCCCGAATCATATTACATCATCGGGCCTGTACACTCAGGACTCTACCGCTAACGCACGGTTTCTGAATTTCAGCGACTGGTACAGCCAAATCAGCAGCACCAGTACCACACAGGCCAGTGCGCCCCAGGTAATTTCGCTAAAGACGTCGATGTAGGCATTGATGGAATAGTTGATGGCTCCGGCAGCGTCAAACGACCCTTGCGACGTCTGGTCGGCGATCACCCCAGCCAGGTAGTTGGCGATTGCGCCGGAAAGCAGCATATAAATGCCGGTTAATACACCGGTTACACCGGGGATCTCGATGCGCGTAATTTGTGACATTGCCACCGGGTCGATAAACAGTTCGGCAAAACCCATGACCGCCAGCCCCAATACCATCAGCGGCATGGAAGAGTGACCGTAAGCGGCGGACCAGCGGGCGCTTAAGGTCAGAATACAAAAACCGGCGCTCATTAAACCGAGACCAAGGGCGAATTTACCCCAGATGCGTACAGTGCGATTACCGCTTACGCTCTCTTTGACCACCCAGGCCAGCACGATACCGCACAGCATAACCGCAAAGGCGTTAACCGACTGGAACATCGCGGTGGGTACGGAATACCCCAGAATGTCGCGATTAACAAAGCGGTCGATATACAGGCTGATTGAGCTGCCGCCCTGTTGAGCAAAGGCCCAGAACAGCATGCTAAAGAAGGTCAGCGTGACGATAAGCCCCAGTTCTTTGCGCTGTTTCTGCGTTTGCGCCTGGCGATAAATCTTCGCCAGAACCGCCAGACCAATGACAGTGGCAACGATCAGGGCGTACACGGACCACTCTTTCCAGAACAAGACAGTAATCAGCAGTGGGGCGGCAACCAGCAGGACTAACAGCCAGGCCCAGTTTGGCAGCATATATTTTTTCGCACACAGGACGGCCTTGTTGACGCCGGTGGTATGGGCGAAATGGCGATTGCCACATAAGAAAATCACCAGCCCCGCCAGCATGCCGATAGAGGCCAGCGCAAAGCCCATCGCCCAGCTGTACTCTTCTTGCACGTAGCCGCAGGCTATCGGGGCAATGATTGAACCAATATTTCCGGCAGCGTAGAGCAGAGAGAACCCACCGTCGCGACGCGGATCTTCAGGCTGATACAGCTCACCCAGCAGACAACTGACGTTGGATTTAAACAGACCGTAGCCACAGACGATAATCGCCAGCGATAAATAAAGGAATGCCGGGGCCATTTCGCTGGCGCCCAACACCAGATGCCCCACCGCCATCAAAAATGCGCCGATCATCACCGCCATCCGGTTGCCGAGCACTTTATCCGCCAGATACCCACCGAGAATGGGGGTGACATAGACCAGCGAGCAGTAGGCGCTGAACAGTTCATAGGCGTGATTATCGTCGTACTTAAGCTGGTTAGTGAGATACAGAATCAGCAGCGCACGCATACCGTAAAAACTGAAATATTCCCAAATTTGTAGCGCGACAACGTAATAAATCGCCCGCGGTTGAGATGCTTGTTTATTCATTGTTTTCTCGAAGTAAATGTCTCACAACAGGCTGAATGTGCTGTGCGAGCGTGTTTCCTTAAAGTTGTAACTTTGATACAGATCTGATTATTTTTGCAATATGCTGTCTGGTTGCATAAATATACATGAATTAGATCGCGTGGTGGTATGCAAATTACGTTCTTCAGCGGTGTGATTGTTTCTTAATGTGTCAGTGAAATGACTATCGACGAACGCAGGCGAGGACGCTATTTTAACCTAAGCTGTGTTGCTGATTGGGCAGGCAGAATTTATGACAACGAGGACGATGATGAAAAACACCGAACTGGAACAACTGATCAATGACAAACTGAACAGCGCCGCCATTAGCGACTATGCGCCGAACGGTTTGCAGGTTGAGGGCAAAGAGACGGTGCATAAAATCGTGACTGGCGTGACCGCAAGCCAGGCGCTGCTGGACGAGGCGGTGCGCCTGCAGGCGGATGCGGTCATCGTTCATCACGGTTATTTCTGGAAAGGCGAATCTCCGGTAATTCGCGGCATGAAGCGCCATCGTCTGAAAACGCTGTTGGAAAATGATATCAACCTGTATGGCTGGCATCTGCCGCTGGATGCCCACCCGGAACTAGGTAATAACGCGCAGCTTGCCGCGCTGTTGGGTATTACCGTGATGGGGGAAATTGAGCCGCTGGTGCCGTGGGGTGAACTCTCTATGCCGGTTCCGGGGCTGGAGCTGGCGTCGTGGATTGAGGCGCGTCTGGGCCGTAAACCTTTATGGTGCGGTGATACCGGGCCGGAAAAGGTGCAACGCGTCGCGTGGTGTACGGGGGGCGGTCAAAGCTTCATTGATAGCGCAGCCCGGTTTGGCGTCGATGCCTTTATTACCGGGGAAGTCTCAGAGCAAACCATTCACTCAGCCCGCGAACAAGGGCTGCATTTTTATGCTGCCGGTCACCATGCAACCGAACGCGGCGGGATTCGCGCATTAAGTGAATGGCTGAATGAAAACACCGATCTGGATGTCACGTTTATCGATATTCCTAACCCAGCGTAATTAATAAAGAGGGACGAAAGTGCAGCGAGCGCGTTGTTATCTGTTAGGTGAGACTGCGGTAGTGCTTGAACTGGAGCCGCCCATTACGCTGGCGTCTCAGAAACGTATCTGGCGTCTGGCCCAGCGTTTGGCTGATGCCCCGAATGTGCGTGAAGCTATTCCGGGAATGAACAATATCACGGTGATCTTGCGCGACCCGCAAACGCTGGCGCTGGATGCGATTGAACGCCTGCAGCGCTGGTGGGAAGAGAGCGAAGCGCTGGAACCGGATTCGCGTTTTATTGAAATCCCCGTCACTTATGGCGGTGAGTTTGGTCCGGATCTGGCAGCGGTCGCCCGGCACAGTGGATTAAGCGACAAGCAGGTCGTCGAACTTCATGCGTCAGTCGACTATGTGGTGTGGTTTATTGGTTTTCAGCCAGGGTTCCCCTATCTCGGGAGCTTACCTGAACAACTGCATACCCCAAGACGGGCAGAGCCGCGTCTGCTTGTTCCGGCAGGTTCTGTAGGTATCGGTGGATCGCAAACGGGGGTCTATCCGCTTGCCACGCCCGGCGGATGGCAATTGATTGGGCGTACCTCGGTGTCGCTATTTGATCCAAAACGAGAAGAGCCGATCCTGTTACGCGCTGGGGATACCGTGCGTTTTGTTCCGCAGAAGGAGGGGGTATGTTAAACATCATTCGCGCGGGCATGTATACCTCGGTCCAGGACGGCGGACGCCACAATTTTCGTCAATCCGGCATCAGCCACTGCGGTGCGCTGGATAAACCAGCGCTGAACGTTGCTAACCTGCTGGTGGGAAATGATGCGAATGCCGCTGCGCTGGAAATCACGCTGGGGCAACTGGTCGTGGAATTTGAAGCCGATGGTTGGTTTGCGCTGACCGGCGCTGGATGCGAAGCGCATCTGGATCGTGCTCCTGTGTGGAGCGGGTGGCGGCTGCCGGTGAAAGCGGGACAGCGCTTGACGCTAAAACGTCCACATCATGGTATGCGTAGTTATCTGGCTGTAGCGGGCGGATTTGATGTGCCTGAAGTGATGGGGTCGCGTAGCACCGATCTTAAAGTTGGCATTGGCGGGCTGGAAGGGCGTCTGCTGCGCGATGGCGATCGGCTGGCGATTGGAGCATCTACCCGGCAATTTAGTGGGCCGCAGGGGGTAAAACAGCTGATGTGGGGAAACCACATTCGTGCGCTGCCCGGGCCTGAGTATCAGGAATTTGACGAGGTCTCGCAGGCGTCTTTCTGGCGTTCGCCGTGGCAACTTAGTCCGCAAAGTAACCGGATGGGGTATCGCCTGCAGGGGCAGCCGTTGACGCGTATGACCGATCGCGAGTTGCTGTCGCATGGCTTACTCCCCGGCGTGGTGCAGGTTCCGCATAATGGTCAACCGATCGTGCTGATGAATGATGCCCAGACGACGGGCGGCTATCCGCGCATCGCCTGCATCATCGAGGCGGATATGTATCATCTGGCGCAGATCCCGCTCGGCCAGCCGATTCATTTTGTGCAGTGTTCGCTGGAGGAAGCGCTTAAGGCGCGCCATGATCAGCAGCGTTATCTGCAACAGTTAACATGGCGACTTAACAATGAAAATTGATCTCAACGCAGACCTCGGCGAGGGCTGTGCTAACGATGCAGCGCTGCTGCAACTGGTTTCGTCAGCTAATATCGCCTGTGGGTTTCATGCTGGTGATGCGCAAACCATGCTTTCAAGCGTGCGTGAAGCGCTAAAAAATGGTGTGGCGGTAGGTGCACATCCGAGCTTTCCGGATCGGGAGAATTTTGGCCGTAGCGCCATGACTCTGCCAGTGGAAACGGTGTATGCGCAAACGCTGTATCAAATTGGCGCGCTGGCAGCCATTACGCATGCGCAGGGTGGCGTGATGCGCCATGTGAAACCCCACGGCATGCTTTATAACCAGGCGGCAAAAGATCCACAGTTGGCGGATGCGATTGCGAAAGCGGTGCATGCCTGCGATCCCTCGCTGGTTCTGGTGGGGCTGGCGGGAAGCGAACTGATTCGCGCCGGGGAACATTATGGCCTGGTGACGCGTCAGGAGGTTTTTGCCGATCGGGGTTATCAGGCTGACGGCAGTCTGGTTCCGCGTAGCCAGCCTGGCGCATTGATAGAGGATGAAGAGCAGGCGCTGGCGCAAACGCTAGAAATGGTGCAATCCGGTAGAGTAAAAAGTCAGAGCGGAACATGGGCGAACGTGACGGCCCAGACGGTATGCATTCATGGGGATGGCGAGCACGCACTCGCTTTTGCCCGTCGCTTGCGCAGCGCATTCGATGCATGCAATATTCAAATTAGCGCATAAATTTTTTCATAAAAAACAATAATATATCACACAACAACATAAGGGACTGAATTATGGGAGAGGCTGTTTCTCTCTGGCCATTGACGGGGATCGCCGTCATTGTGGTCGGATTTCTTTTACGTTTTAACCCGGTATTGGTGGTCATTATTGCCGGGATCGTCACCGGACTGGCGGCGCATATGCCAATCGCTACCATTCTGGAAAAGCTGGGTGAGGGATTTCTCAACACCCGCAACCTGCCGTTTATCCTGCTGATCCCACTGGCGGTTATTGGCCTGTTGGAGCGTCACGGACTCAAAGAGCGCGCTCAGGCGTGGATTGCCAAAATCCGCAGTGCCACCAGCGGCCGTCTGCTTATTGTCTATCTGTTTATTCGTGAGGCTACCGCGGCTTTAGGGCTGACCAGCCTGGGGGGACATCCGCAGATGGTGCGTCCGCTGCTGGCGCCAATGGCAGAAGGGGCCGCCGAGAAAAACCACGGTGAGATACCGGGGGCGGTTCGTTATCGTCTGCGCGCCATGTCTGCCGCGACCGATAACGTTGGGCTGTTTTTCGGTGAAGATATCTTTGTTGCCTTCGGTGCGATCATATTCATGCACAACTTTATGCTGGAGTCTGGCGGGATCCAGACCGAACCGCTGCATATTGCCCTGTGGGGGATCCCGACGGCAATATGCGCCTTCCTGATCCACGGCACGCGTCTGTGGCGGCTGGACAGCTATTTGCAGCGTGAAGTGGCGAAAGCGAATGCCGCAGCACAGGGAGAAGCAAAATGAATTTTCAGCAAAGCTATCTCTACTGGCTGGCAGGTGCGGTTTTACTGATTGTGGCGCTGATGTCCTGGCGGGATAAAGCTAACCCGCGTCGCTTAACCACCGGTCTGTTTTGGGGCCTGTACGGCGTTCTCTTTCTGCTTGGCGACTGGACATACTCGCTGTTTGGCGATAAACGCGCGGTGCATATTGCCGTCGGCGTCGCGGTGGTCATACTGGCCCTGATCGCCGGTTTCGGCGGCGTAAAGCTGGGAAGCTACCATCAGCGAACGCCGCAACAGCGTGAACAAAGCGCCAGTAGGTTGGGTAACCGCTTGTTTTTCCCGGCGCTGGCGATCCCGGTGGTGACAGTTATCGGTGTTCTCATGTTCAACCATATTCCGGGCTTACAGGATGCGCTGTTTGGACCGGGTAATCACGCCACGTTGGTGACGCTTTTCTCTATGACCGCAGGCTCGTTGATTGGTCTGGCGATGGCGATAAAAATGACCCATGAGCGGGTGCATCAGCCGATTCAGGAAGCACGCCGACTGCTGGACTCCATCGGGTGGGCATTCATCCTGCCGCAGATTCTGGCTACTCTTGGACTGTTGTTCACTGCGGCGGGTGTCGGCAGCGGTATATCCTGGCTGACGCAAGAATACCTGGCGGTGGATAGCCGTTTTATCGCGGTGGCGGTGTACACCATTGGTATGGCCTTGTTGACGATGGTGATGGGCAATGCGTTTGCCGCTTTCCCGATTGTGACCGCTGGGATTGGTATTCCGATCCTCGTATTGCAACACGGTGGTAACCCAGCGGTGATGGCGGCGATTGGTATGTTCTCGGGGTATTGCGGAACGTTGATGACGCCAATGGCGGCGAACTTCAATATTGTGCCTGCGGCGCTGCTGGAGCTACCAGACAAAAACGCGGTGATTAAAGCACAGGTGCCAACCGGCATACTGCTGCTGTTGGTTAACGTTTTTCTGATGTATTTCCTGATGTTCCTGTAAGGAGGAAGGATGAAAACAGTACTCATCACGGGATTTGAACCCTTTGGCGGCGAGTCAGTTAACCCTTCCTGGGAAGTGGTCTCGGGCCTCGACAATGCTATCATCGATGGATGCCGCGTCGTTGCCCGCCAGTTGCCGTGCGTCTTTGGCGAGTCTCTCGCCGTACTCAATGCTGCAATTGACGCATTGTCGCCATCGCTGGTGCTGGCAGTAGGGCAAGCGGGTGGTCGATCGGATATCACCGTGGAACGCGTGGCGATCAACGTTGACGATGCGCGTATTGCGGATAATCAGGGGCAACAGCCGATTGATGTACCGATTGTGGCCGATGGCCCTGCGGCGTGGTTTAGCACATTGCCGATCAAAGCGATGGTTGTCTCCATGCGCAACGCGGGAATTCCGGCCTCGGTTTCTCAGACGGCGGGCACCTTCGTGTGTAACCACGTGATGTATGGCCTGCTGCATAAATTACGCGACGTGCCGGCAGTGAAGGGCGGTTTTATTCATATTCCTTATCTGCCACAACAGGCCGCGCAGCACCCCGGAGCGCCAAGTATGGCGGCTGAAACCGTTCGTCGGGCGCTGGAGGTCGCGATTGCCACCGCATTGCAGGTGGATAGCGATATCGCCATGACGGGCGGTGCAACACATTAACAAAGGACAGTATTATGCCTGAAGGCCCGGAGATCCGCCGTGCGGCGGATACCCTGGAGGCGGCAGTCAAAGGTAAACCCCTGACGGATGTCTGGTTTGCCTTTGAGCAGTTAAAACCGTATCAATCCCAACTCATCGGGCAGAGTGTTACCCAGCTTGAAACGCGGGGTAAAGCCTTGCTGACCCATTTTTCCAATGGTCTGACGCTGTATAGCCACAATCAGCTTTACGGCGTGTGGCGAGTGGTCGATACCGGCAACATGCCGCAAACCACGCGGGTGCTGCGCGTCAGGCTGCAAACCGAGGATAAAACTATCCTGCTGTATAGCGCGTCTGACATCGAAATGCTGACACCAGAGCAGCTCACCACCCATCCATTTCTGCAACGGGTTGGACCGGACGTGCTGGATTTGCGTTTAACGCCCGCAGAGGTAAAAACGCGTCTGCTGTCACCCCGTTTTCGCAATCGCCAGTTTTCCGGTCTGTTGTTAGATCAAGCGTTTTTGGCGGGATTAGGTAACTATCTGCGGGTAGAAATTCTCTGGCAGGTGGGGTTGACCGGTCAGCATAAAGCGTCGCAGCTTAGCGATGAACAGTTGGATGCGCTGGCGCAAGCGCTGCTTGATATTCCTCGCCTGTCGTATAACACTCGCGGCCAGGTCGATGACAATAAGCACCACGGCGCGCTGTTTCGCTTTAAGGTCTTTCACCGGGACGGCGAAGCCTGTGAGCGCTGTGGCGGCATCATCGAGAAAACGACACTTTCCTCGAGACCCTTTTACTGGTGTCCCGGATGTCAGACGTAGATCTATACCGAAGCATATGTTTTACGATATTGCAGCGGCGTTTTGCCCATGTTTTTGCGAAAGCAGGTAATAAACCAGGCATATTCGGAGAAACCAACCTGTGCGGCAATATCGCGTACCGAGCCGTTGGTATGTAACAGCAGTTCGCAGGCCTGACGGATACGGCGCATCATCAGGTATTCCTGAATGGTACCGCCGGTCTCTTCGTGAAAACGGCGGGAGGCGTGACCCCGCGAGCATCCCATCTCGCTGGCGATATCTTCCAGCGAGCAGCGCTGGGGAAAGTGAGTTTCGATCCAGCGGATAATGCTGACCGAAAATGTATTTTGTCCCGTGGCCTGCGCCTGATGTGGCAGCAGGCTAATGAGCTGCATCACCAGAAATGCGCTGTCACTGATGCTAAAAGTCTGGTCTTTGCTTTGCTCTTCAAAACGGCTCAGCAAGGTTTCAATGACTGGCTGAACATCGCCTACGTCAAATACTCGCGCTTTCTCTCCCCTGCCGCACAGTTGGCGCAGCAGCATCTGCTGGCGAGGAAAATCCCGCAGGTACTGCTCAATCTGTGGGCCGTTAAAGTGCAGCGTAGTACGATGATAAATATTACGATCATCCTGTTCGACAAACACTTTATGCAGCTTACCCGGCGGGAAAATAAAAATACGCCCGGGTTTGACGGTGTATTGTTGGTGCTCCATAAGCGCGATGCCTACTCCCTGAGAAACCGATAATATCTCCACGCACTGGTGCCAGTGATAGTAGTTCGCTGGCATATCCTTCATCCGATTAAAGTAAATCGACTTGTCGTTGAGACTTATGTGCTCAAGATAGCTACTGTCTTCAGTCCGCTGCATTTATGTCTCGCCTGGTAATGTGAATAAACTTAAGTTTTTATCACTGCAATCGAATTTTCTCCGCAAAATGCAGGTGAATGTTGTTCTTCATCACTAGCGTTGTGTGGAAATACGACAATTATCACATTTGTATGTCAGCCCAAATCCTTATTATGCGCCCAATACTTCATCAAATGAAACGAGGTTTCATTATGCGAGCAAGGCAAGAGTATGCAGAAAAGGCGCGGCAATGGTTGGCATCAGCCATTCCTCATCTCTACCGTGATAACACGCGTTTGGACGTGGGCGAAACGTCTGCACAATATCCAATGGATATTGCCGGCATGGAGGGGTTTGCGCGTCTATTGTGGATCCTTTCACCGTTGTTAAGTGGGGGAGATGCGAGTGAGTATCGTGAGGCTTTTATTTGCGGTATTCGTCATGGCTGTGACCCCGAACATCCAAATTATTGGGGCAATCTGGTTGATAACGATCAGCGCTGCGTGGAAATGGCCGCCTTCGGCGTTGCATTGGCTCTGCCGAATACCGGGTTATGGGACGCCTTAACAACCGATGAGCAGGACAATCTGGAGCGCTGGTTACGGCAAAGTGCTGATATCCAAATCCCGGACAATAACTGGCACTTCTTCCCGGTATTGGTGCAGGTCGGTCTTAAATGTGTCGGACGCCACTACGACATGATGGTTATTGATAAGCATCTGAATGCGATTGAACCTTTCTGGTTGGGTAATGGCTGGTACTCAGATGGTGCAGGCAAACCGCGCGATTACTATCTCTCCAGCGGGTTTCATTTTTATAGTTTGCTGTATAGCCATCTTATGCAGGACGCCGACCCTGAACGGTGCCTGCGCTACCGTCAGCGGGCGCGTCAGTTTGCCAAAGATTACATCTACTACTTTACCTGTGAGGGCGATGCGATTCCGTTTGGCCGCAGTCTGACCTATCGCTTTGTTCAGGTTGCGTTCTGGAGCGCCGTCGTCTGGACGGAACTGGATGTTTTTACGATCCCTATCGTCAAAGGCGTGATTTTGCGCCACCTCGACTGGTGGTTCGCGCAGCCTTTCATTGGCCCGGATGGTTTATTTACGCTGGGATATACCTACCCGAACCTGGTGATGACCGAAGATTACAACAGTCCATGTTCGCCCTGGTGGGCATGTAAGGCGTTGCTGATTTTAGCACTGCCGGAACAGAGCGCGTTCTGGCAGGCCGAGTCGGCCCCGTTGCCTGAACTTGAGCCGATTCATCCGATAAAGGAAGCGGGACAATTTATCGTTCATGATGATGAAAACCGACACGCCTGGATGCTGATGTCGGGCCAGTATGACCGCAATAACTTTGTCAATTTCGATGCCAAATACGGCAAATTTGCTTACTCCAGCCACTTTGGTTTTACCCTGGAGCGCGGTCATTATGGTCTGAACCATGCTGCCTGTGATTCGATGCTGATGTTCAGCGAACAGGATAACTACTGGCGTGGACGCCGTGAGTGCGATTCTGTTGAAATGACGGATGCGTTGATCCGAAGCCGATGGCTCCCGTGGTCAAACGTCGTCGTCACGACCTGGCTCGTCCCGTTTCAACAGGGACATATTCGCATCCATCGCGTTGAAACCACGCGCCTGCTTGACTGTGTCGAGGGGGGATTCGCGCTTAACCGCCATCAACTCATCGATACCCAAACTGCATCGCATGGGGTCACGCTTCGTGCCAGCTCCGGCATATGCCAGATAACCGATCTGTTGGCTGAGCGTCAACCGGAGGTCGTCACAACGCCACCCAACAGCAACATTCTGTATGCCTCACCGGGGGAGATCCCCTGTCTTCGTAGCACGCTTACGCCGGGTACACACTGGCTGGCCTGCGCTGTCAACGCCACATCGCTTTTATCGCTGCCGTTTGCGGCGGCAATGGCGTTCGACCGTGAAAATCAGGTGCTGACGCTGGGTGTGAAAACGCTGGAAATCATATAACTGACGCATGTGCGGAGAAAAATAATGACTAACCCTGTTCAGTCGACGCGCTCGGCTTACATCAAACTGAGCCTGTTCGTATTCCTGTTTACCTTTACCTGGGCGGCCAGTTTTGGCCTGTACGCTATCTGGCTGGGAGATAAAGCCGGGTTGGATGGTGTGGAGATCGGCACGGTGTTTGCCGTAAACGGTGTTTTTGCGGTAGTTATCAAACCTGTTTACGGTTACATCATGGATAAAATGGGCATGAAAAAACATTTGCTCTATTTTGTCTGTCTTGTTTCGGCCCTGATGGCGCCATTTTTTATCTGGTGTTATTTGCCGCTATTACAAACGCATTTTATCAGCGGGATGATCGTCGGTGTGCTATTTTTCAGCCTTGGCTGGTATGCGGGCGTGGCGGCGGAAGAGTCCTATGTTGACCGTTTCAGTCGTCTGTACGCGATGGAATTTGGCCGGATCCGCATGTGGGCGGCGCTGGGGTGGGCAACGGCGTCTTCATTCTCTGGGTATCTCTACAATATCTCGCCCAAAATCAACTTTGTTATCAGTAGCGTTTCCGCGCTGTGCATGTTTGCGGTTCTGCTGACGCTGAAAGTTGATCACTTTGGCCTGGAAGAGAATGACGTTCTGTCGAAAGAGAAGATTGTCATTGGCGATGTTTTCGAGCTGCTGCGCAATAAAAAATTCTGGACCTTTGCGCTGTATATCGCCGGAGTGGCATGGATGATGTTTATTGCCGAACAGCAGTTCTCTCGCTATTTCGTCACCTTCTTTAGCACGAAAGAAGAAGGCAACGCCATGTTTGGCTACATGAGTACCGCGCAGTCAGCCGCAGAGTTTTTCGGCATGATGCTGGTACCCGCCATTATTAACCGCATTGGCGCTAAGCAGGGGATGATCCTGACCGGTCTTGTGATTAGCCTGCGTTTGATTATCTCCGGATTAACTAACGATCCGTTGATTATCTGTCTGGTGAAGCCGTTGTATGGGATTGAAATCGCCCTGATTCTGGTGTCGGTCTTCAAATACATTGCCGAGCATTTCGACAAACGCGTTAACGCCACGATGTACCTGCTGGGCTATCAGGCCATGATTTATGTCGGTTCTATTGTCGTGGCACCACCTGCCGGCTACGCCTACCAAAAAATTGGTTTTGAGCATACCTATCTGATTATGGGCGTGATAGCTCTGGTATTTACCGGGATCTCCGCCATCACGCTTTCTACTTGCTATCAACACAAAAAAACCATTACAGCCCCTGTCCATGGGCAAGAAGCCACCCATTAAAATGAAGAAAACGAGAGAATTATGTCTGTAACTATCCGTAAAGAACCGATCGTTCCTGTTGTACTGCGAAGCGGCGAACGCGCTGCTATTGCGCAGAAGATTCGCCGCGCTTTACCGGTAATTTTATCTGCTGTCGATCGTAACCGCGATTATTTTGACCTGCGTTATCCCGATGCGGCATGTGAAAACGGTCGCTACCCAATTATTGATAATCAGGAATGGACTACCAGTTTCTGGACTGGTCAGCTGTGGCTGGCATGGGAATGGACGCGTAATGATGCGTATCGCACGTTGGCTGAACAACATGTCCGTTCTTTTGGTGAACGTATTGCCCGACGGGACCATACCAATCACCACGATCTGGGTTTTCTGTACAGCCTATCCTGTATAGCGGCTAATAAACTGACCGGCAATCGCGAGGCGATTTATATCGCGCAGCAGGCGGCAGAAGTGCTGATGGAGCGCTATCACGAGAAATGCGGCATTATTCAGGCGTGGGGCGAACTGGATAATCCGGAGCAGCAGGGCAGGATGATTATAGACTGCAATATGAATTTGCCGTTGTTGTATCAGGCAAGCGCCAGCACTGGCGATCCTCGTTATGCAGAGGCGGCGAAAAATCATATTGAGCAGGCGCGACGTTATATTGTGCGCGAGGACGGTTCGACGTTCCATACATATTATATGGATGTTCACACCGGTGAACCGCGGTTTGGCAATACGCATCAGGGTTTTTCCGATGACTCCTGCTGGTCGCGAGGGCAGGCATGGGGTGTTTATGGCTTTTTGCTGAATTATCTCTATACCGGAGATGAGCGACTACTGGAACTGAGCCAGACGCTGGCAAACTACTTTATTAATCGTCTGCCGGAAGATCTTGTCTGCTATTGGGATCTTGCGCTTACCGATCCCAATAGTAAAAGGGATAGTTCCGCCAGCGCGATTCTCGCCTGCGCGTTGCTGGAGCTGGTAAAACAGTTACCGGCAACCCACCCGGATCGTGAAAGCTATGAAGTGCTGGCATTACGGATGATTGCGCGAATGCTTGATGATTATCTGAATACGTCGCATAAAGCCGGCGAAGGATTATTAAAACACTCTGTTTATTATTTTAAAGGTAACGTCGGTGTGGATGAGTGCTGCACGTGGGGGGATTATTTCCTGATGGAGGCGATGACCCGCGCAATATCCTGCTGGAATAGTTACTGGTAATATTCTGCTCCCCCAGTTAAATAATCAGGCTATTGATTTAGCAGGGGGGGATTTTATCTCTGTACGGCGAGGAAAATATAATGAAAAGTAATAATATTAATACAGCCATATTAATGGCTACACTGGTCATGCCTGCAACTGGCGTTATGGCCGCGGAAAATAATGCAACTCCTGTCTCTCTGGTAAAATCAACGCCATTTACTACTGTATATTTTGCGCCACGTACGCAGTATCGAACTGCCAGCAAAGGCTTTTTACAGCGATTGATGTTAACCGGTGTAGTACAGGATTCAGACAGTATTTTTAAAAGTATGTACTGGAGTTTTGAAACTGATGCCGATCTTGGTAAAAATATGGATCAGTGGAAAAGTAGCTATCAGGAAGCTGAATTTAACAAGCCTTTTGTATTGGGCGATAGTGACTTCTGGCTTGAACCCGGCGTAGTCTTTCACTGGGAGTCCGCGGGCTCACGCGTCGATCCTTATATAGGCATTGGCTATCATTTTGACCCAACGCTGGGCGCCGTATTACGCTACCGTTATAACCATCAAAATCATGACAGCGAAACACTGCAAGGTGACTGGGATGACTCTTCAGAACACCGCGTCGATATTTATTTAACCAAGTATTTTACGCCAAACTTCTGGGTTCAATATAATCCAACGTATTATAGCAAAACGCATGGCGACAAGTTTGAATATGCCAATGGCAAGAATCATACCCTGCAGCATAACTTTGTCTTTAACTTTCATACTACGCCGCGGTTTTATCCATTTTTTGAATTAGGTTATCTTGATAAATATCAAGATGGCGATGATACAAAAAATGAATATCAAATAAGGGTAGGGTTTAAATATAATTTAAACTAATCCCGGCTTACGATGATGAGTTTTTTGGCGCATGCGCTGAAATAAAACGCGCCACCGCCGGACCGGTCAATAAAATACTGAACAGCCGCAGGGTTTGCATCGCCATGATCAGCGCCATATCGGCGTGGCTGCCTGCGGCAATTACCGCGACGGAATCCACTCCGCCAGGGCTGGTCGCCAGATAGGCGGTGAGAAAGTCGATTTGCATGTAATGCGCCAGACCCCAGGCCATAGCGGCACAAATCGCCATCAGTGAAAAAATGGACAACAATATTTGCGGCAGGGGGCGCAGCGCCATAAAAAAGATCTGTTTGTCAAAGCCAAGACCGATTTGCCAGCCAATCGCCATATACGCTATCGCCAGTAACCATTCCGGTAGTTCAATGACCATCATGCCGCCCGCGTTCAGCAATGCACCCGCCAGCATGGGCAGCAACATCACGCCAGAGGGGATACGCAGTAAGCGTCCGGCTGTACCGGCAACAGCGGCCAGCAGTATGGTGCTCAACAGATTAACACTCAGCGGCGGAAACCAGACGATTTGCTGATTGACCGTTTGCGCCTGATCGCCCATTACAAGTCGGGTCACTAACGCGGCAGCGCCAACTACCAGCAGTACGCGCAAGTACTGCATAAACGCTACCAGGCGGATATCAGCGCCATAATCCTGCGCCATAGCAACCATCGCGGCTGCCCCTCCCGGTGATGAGCCCCACGCGCCTGTGTTACCCGGTAGATTGCTGTAGCGAACCAGCAACCAGCCGATTACCGCGCTGCTAATAAGGGTTGTCAGCAGGATGACAATCACCATCGGCCAGTGTGCCGCAAGTGTCGTTAAAATGGATCCTGTGAGGTTTTGTGCAATCATGCAGCCGAGAATGGCCTGAGCGGCAAGAAATGTGCAGCGGGGAGGGTGCAGAGAGATCCCGCGCATACTGAAAATGATACCGACAATCATCGAGCCGAGCAGCAATGCGCCTGGAAGATGGATCAACAGAAAGAACAGGGAAAGAAGGAGTGATAGCAGAAATAGCAGGCTCCACTGCAAAACAGGCATCCCATGCTCCTGAGTGAAATGAGGAAGATCTCAGTAAATCATAGAGAAAACGTGATGAGAATAAAATAATGTGGGTCAAGAATAAACAGGCCGGACAGAGGCATTAACACCCTGTCCGGCCTGGAAGATTCAAGGGAGTAGGCCGGACAGGCGAGAGCGCTATCCGGCAGACAATTAACGCTTAATATCAGACTTAAAATCGCGCTTGTCGTAGCCGGTATACAGCTGACGAGGACGGGCGATTTTCATGCCGTCAGTGTGCATTTCATTCCAGTGTGCAATCCAGCCAACGGTACGCGCCATGGCGAAGATCACGGTGAACATGGAGGACGGAATGCCCATCGCTTTCAGAATGATGCCAGAGTAGAAGTCTACGTTCGGGTAGAGTTTCTTCTCGATGAAGTACGGGTCGTTGAGCGCAATGTGCTCAAGCTCCATTGCCACTTCCAGCAGATCATCTTTGGTGCCCAGCTCTTTCAGCACTTCATGGCAGGTTTCACGCATCACGGTGGCGCGCGGGTCATAGTTTTTGTAAACACGGTGACCAAAGCCCATCAGGCGGAAAGAATCATTCTTGTCTTTCGCGCGGCGAACAAATTCCGGAATGTGTTTAACCGAGCTGATTTCTTCCAGCATTTTCAGCGCAGCTTCGTTGGCGCCGCCGTGTGCCGGTCCCCACAGGGAAGCAATACCAGCCGCGATGCAGGCAAACGGGTTAGCACCTGAAGAGCCTGCGGTACGCACGGTAGAGGTTGAGGCGTTCTGTTCGTGGTCAGCGTGCAGGATCAGGATACGGTCCATGGCGCGTTCCAGGATTGGATTGACTTCGTATTTTTCGCACGGCGTGGAGAACATCATGTTCAGGAAGTTACCGGCGTAGGAGAGATCATTGCGCGGGTAAACGAACGGCTGGCCGATGGAGTATTTGTAGCACATCGCAGCCATGGTCGGCATTTTGGACAGCAGACGGAAGGCGGCGATTTCACGGTGACGCGCATTATTTACGTCCAGAGAATCGTGATAGAACGCAGCCAGCGCCCCGGTGACACCGCACATAACGGCCATCGGGTGAGAGTCGCGGCGGAAACCATGGAACAGACGCGTGATCTGCTCGTGAATCATGGTATGGCGAGTGACCGTGGTTTTGAACTCGTCGTACTCCTCCTGCGTCGGTTTTTCGCCGTACAGCAGGATATAACACACTTCCAGATAGTTGGACTCGGTCGCCAACTGGTCAATCGGGAAGCCGCGATGCAGCAAAATGCCTTCATCACCATCGATGAACGTAATTTTGGATTCGCAGGATGCGGTAGAGGTGAAACCTGGGTCAAAAGTAAACATCCCCTTTGAGCCAAGGCTACGAATATCAATAACATCTTGACCGAGCGTACCTTTCAGCACATCCAGTTCAATAGCAGCGTCACCATTTAGAGTGATTTTTGCTTTAGTATCAGCCATTTACGGTCTCCTTAGCGCCTTATTACTTAAGACTGCGGAAGTCAGACTTGTTTTCGATACATCAATCAACCGTTACCAGTTTTTTATTCGGCTCGCCGCTCTGCGATAGAGGCGAAAACCAGGGTACAGAGCAATGGGCGCTTGCAGGTAAATCAGTTAACTCATGGTGAAATATTAACAAATCAACAACTTAGCAATCCGAATTATTTAACCTGTCTATCACTAATAACTGTCCTGAAGGTATTGGTCAATACTTCCACACTGTTACATAACTAAATCTCCGGTGAAAGAGTGACCCCATAACTTTTACGCATTATATGCTTTTTCTGGTGTCGTTTGTAACAACTTTGTTTAATGATTGTCAAATCAGATGATTAAAAATTAAAATAATGTTGTTATCGTGACCTATGTCACTGTTCGGGATAAAACCCGACAAACTATATGTAGGTTAATTGTAATGATTTTGTGAACGTCCTATACTGCCGCCAGGTCTCCGGAATACCCTGCAATCCCGAGCCAACCAGCGTTGTAACGTGTCGTTTTAGCAACTGGAAGCAGTGTTTTATATGACGCGTAGTTATAGTAAGGACGCTGTCTGACCCGCAAGCAGACCGGAGGAAGGAAATCCCGGCGTCTTTCAGACTACAGAAGTCTGCATCTTCTGTGCCCGAAGTCCAAAGGGAATAATAAGAACAGCATGTGGGCGTTATTCATGATAAGAAATGTGAAAAAACAAAGACCTGTCAATCTGGATCTGCAAACGATCCGGTTCCCAATCACGGCGATAGCGTCCATTCTCCATCGCGTATCCGGAGTGATCACCTTCGTGGCGGTCGGGATTCTGTTGTGGTTATTGGGTACCAGCCTTTCCTCCCCTGAAGGTTTCCTCACGGCGTCATCCATTATGAATAACTTCTTCGTGGAGTTAATCATGTGGGGGATCCTGATTGCGCTGGCCTATCACGCCGTAATGGGCATTCGCCATCTGTTGATGGATTTTGGCTATATCGAAGAAACCCTCGAAGCAGGGACACGCTCCGCCAAAATTTGTTTCGTTATCATTGTCGTGCTTTCACTTCTCGCAGGAGTCCTCGTATGGTAAGCAACGCCTCCGCATTAGGACGCAACGGCGTACATGACTTCATTCTGGTCCGTGCTACCGCTATCGTTCTGACGTTATACATCATCTATATGGTCGGCTTCTTCGCCACCAGCGGCGAGTTGACCTTTGAAGTCTGGACCGGTTTTTTCTCATCGGCATTCACCAAAGTCTTCACTCTGCTGGCACTTTTTTCCATCTTGATTCATGCCTGGATTGGCATGTGGCAGGTGTTGACCGACTACGTTAAACCTCTGGCTGTACGCCTGATTCTGCAACTGGCTATCGTCGTTGCGCTGGTGGTTTACGTCATTTATGGATTTGTTGTGGTGTGGGGTGTGTAATGAAACTGCCAGTCAGAGAATTTGATGCTGTTGTGATTGGTGCCGGTGGCGCAGGTATGCGCGCGGCGCTGCAAATTTCCCAGAGCGGACAGACCTGTGCGCTGCTCTCCAAAGTGTTTCCAACCCGTTCCCATACCGTATCTGCGCAGGGTGGCATCACCGTGGCGCTCGGTAATACCCATGAAGATAACTGGGAATGGCACATGTACGACACCGTCAAAGGGTCGGACTACATTGGTGACCAGGACGCAATTGAATATATGTGTAAAACTGGCCCGGAAGCGATTCTGGAGCTGGACCATATGGGCCTGCCGTTCTCTCGTCTAGATAATGGCACCATTTATCAACGTCCGTTTGGCGGTCAGTCGAAAAACTTCGGCGGCGAGCAGGCGGCACGTACCGCAGCAGCGGCAGACCGTACCGGCCACGCGCTACTGCACACCCTGTATCAGCAGAACCTGAAAAACCACACCACCATCTTCTCTGAGTGGTATGCACTGGACCTGGTGAAGAATGCTGATGGCGCGATTGTCGGTTGTACCGCACTGTGTATTGAAACCGGTGAAGTCGTTTACTTTAAAGCTCGTGCCACCGTACTGGCGACGGGTGGCGCAGGTCGTATTTATCAATCAACCACTAACGCCCACATCAACACCGGTGACGGTGTAGGTATGGCTATCCGCGCTGGCGTGCCGGTGCAGGATATGGAAATGTGGCAGTTCCACCCGACCGGTATCGCTGGCGCGGGCGTGCTGGTCACAGAAGGTTGTCGTGGTGAAGGCGGCTACCTGCTGAACAAACACGGCGAGCGCTTCATGGAGCGTTATGCCCCGAATGCGAAAGACCTGGCGGGTCGTGACGTGGTGGCGCGTTCCATCATGATCGAAATCCGTGAAGGCCGCGGCTGCGACGGCCCATGGGGTCCGCACGCCAAGCTGAAACTCGATCATCTGGGTAAAGAAGTGCTGGAGTCCCGGCTGCCGGGTATTCTCGAACTGTCTCGTACCTTTGCCCACGTTGACCCGGTGAAAGAGCCGATCCCGGTAATTCCTACCTGTCACTATATGATGGGCGGTATCCCGACCAAAGTAACCGGCCAGGCGTTGACCGTGAACGAGCAGGGCGAAGATGTGGTGATTCCGGGGCTGTTTGCGGTAGGCGAAATCGCCTGCGTATCGGTTCACGGCGCCAACCGTCTGGGCGGCAACTCGCTGCTGGATCTGGTGGTCTTTGGTCGTGCGGTGGGTCTGCATCTGCAGGAATCTATCGCGGAACAGGGCGACCTGCTGGATGCGACGGAAGACGAGATCGATGCTTCTCTGGCTCGTCTGAATCGCTGGAACGGCAACCGTAACGGCGAAGATCCGGTAGCCATTCGCAAAGCGCTGCAGGAATGTATGCAGCATAACTTCTCGGTATTCCGCGAAGGCGATGCGATGGCGAAAGGACTGGAAGAGCTGAAAGCGATTCGCGAGCGTCTGAAAAACGCCCGTCTGGATGATACCTCCAGTGAATTTAACACCCAGCGCGTTGAGTGTCTGGAGCTGGATAACCTGATGGAAACCGCTTACGCCACCGCAGTCTCTGCAAACTTCCGTACCGAAAGCCGTGGCGCGCATAGCCGCTTCGACTTCCCGGAACGTGATGATGAAAACTGGCTGTGCCATTCCCTGTACCTGCCAGAGTCGGAAACCATGACGCGACGTCAAGTCAATATGGAACCGAAGCTGCGCCCGGCATTCCCGCCGAAGATTCGTACTTATTAATGCGGAGACAGGACAATGAAACTCGAGTTTTCAGTTTATCGCTATAACCCGGACGTTGACGATGCTCCGCGCATGCAGGATTACACCCTGGAAGCGGAAGAAGGGCGCGACATGATGCTGCTGGATGCATTGATGCAGCTGAAAGAAAAAGATCCGTCGCTATCGTTTCGTCGCTCCTGCCGTGAAGGGGTCTGCGGCTCTGACGGTCTGAACATGAACGGCAAAAATGGATTGGCCTGTATCACACCTGTTTCTGCGCTGAATCAGCCGGGCAAGAAAATTGTCATTCGCCCGCTGCCGGGTTTACCGGTTGTGCGCGATTTGGTGGTAGACATGGGACAATTCTACGCACAGTATGAGAAGATTAAGCCTTACTTATTGAATAATGGGAAAAATCCACCGGCTCGCGAGCATTTACAAATGCCAGAGCAGCGTGAGAAGCTCGATGGGCTGTATGAATGTATTTTGTGTGCATGCTGCTCAACGTCCTGCCCATCATTCTGGTGGAACCCGGACAAGTTCATCGGTCCGGCTGGTCTGCTGGCCGCGTATCGCTTCCTGATCGACAGCCGCGATACCGAGACCGACAGCCGCCTGGAAGGTTTAAGTGACGCTTTCAGCGTATTCCGCTGTCACAGCATCATGAACTGCGTCAGCGTATGTCCTAAGGGGCTGAACCCGACGCGTGCGATCGGCCATATTAAGTCGATGCTGCTCAAGCGTAGTGCGTAAGTTGTTGTAGTGGTTGCCGGATGGCGACGTAAACGTCTTATCCGGCCTACAGGTACAATCCCGTAGGCCTGATAAGTGAAGCGCCATCA
>NZ_SZWZ01000093.1:0-65046 GCF_005281025.1 Citrobacter sp. wls714
GCCGGGTTGGTGATGGAGTCATCGTTGTTCAGTGTCCCGTTGCTATTGCTGAAGAACGTTGAGGCCATACTCAGGTGCGCTTTGGTGTTTTCGTTGGTTGTGCCACAGTCTACGGTAATATAGAACGGTTCTGGCTGAATACCGACGGCACTGCTCTGTACGCCAGGATCAGCTGCGATGGCTGACGTCTGGGCGGTGTTCAGTTGAACCTGCCCATCCTGGCTGCCGCCGTTAACATGTGGCGTACAGGTGTTGTCGCTCACCAGACCGGCAAAATCTACTTGCCCGCCATCAAGGGCGAATGCGGATGTTGAGAGTAGTACGGCAGAAAAAACGGTCGACAAGGCGATGATTTTTTTCTTCATGAGAATATCCTTATATCAAGTTACGGCAGTTAAATATGGGGTGAACCATATATTAATTCCGGGTTATTAGACCTTAAATATTCAGCTTTTGTAAAATTCATAGCGGATATGATTATTCGTTCATTTATTTTTATTATATATATTATATGATGGTTTTATTTGTGATGTTGAGGGCTTATTGATATATTATTTTATGAGGTTATTAATTTTTATCGCATCATGCTGTAAGTTGATGATTTGAAGGGGTGATAAATTGATGGTGTAAATTAAATAAAAAACAAAATAGAATGTTTGTATAATTGAGTCTTAGTAGAGAGCGAAATATAGAGGAAGTCTTTATCTTGATAATACATAATATTTATGAGTTGACTTAATTTAGATTTTTTAAATTTTGATTTTAAAAAATATAAGTCGGTAATAATTAAATGATAGCGCAAAATGTAAATTAAAAGCATCTAATATTATATAATATAGTTTTAAATTAAATCATTGTACTTCCAACATGTGCCTTAAGTGAGCGGGTATAAATCAATCTGTCCTGTTTATATTCCTGTAGATCTACCAGCGGTCAGGGCGGGGTGACATATAGCTCAGGCATTCTGCCAACGATTGATTGTCATCAGGAAAATGTAAATCAGGAGCGATCTCAAACAGCGGCCACAGCATAAAGCCCCGATTTTTCATGTCGTAGTGCGGTACGGTCAGACGCTCGGTGTTAATCACTTCATCGCCAAACAGCATAATGTCGAGATCCAGCGTTCGCGGACCCCAGCGTTCGGCCTTGCGCACACGCCCCTGTTGCAGCTCAATGCGCTGAGTATGGTTAAGCAATTCTTCTGGGGTGAGAGCGGTATCCAGCGCCACGGCGGCGTTCAGGTAATCGGGCTGATCCTGTGGGCCTAATGGCGGTGTGCGGTAAAATGAAGAGACGGCCATAATGCGGCTGTCGGGAATTTCACCGATCGCCTGTATGGCAGCATTCACCTGCTCCAGCGGGGAGGCGAGGTTGCTGCCAATAGCGATATAAACGACAGTCACGCACTTCCCTCGCGGCGTGGCGCGCGTTTACGTGGGCGACGATGACGACGACGTTCAGGCTCTTCATCCAGCTCGTTCAGCATGCCTTTTTGCTCCGGCGGCGCTGAAACCTGGAATTCACCCCACCATTGAGCCAGACGCTGCAGCTCGGCGTTGTTTTCCACTTCTGCACGCAGGGCCAGCAGGTCGTAGGCGGCGCGGAACTTCGGATGTTCCATCAGCTTCCAGGCGCGTTTGCCCTGACGACGGGACATGCGTAACTGCAACTGCCAGATATCACGGGTCAGCGAGGTTAATCGTTTCGGGATTGCCAGCGAGCGACAGGCTTCGTCGAGTACGTCATTCATTGCCAGTGCGAAAGCGTCGTAATAGGCCAGACCGCTTTCTTGCGCAATTTTCTGCGCGGCTTCCAGTAACGGATACCAGAACATGGCGGCGAACAAGAACGCCGGGTTAACGCGCATATCATTGTTAATGCGGTTATCGGTATTCTTCAGCACCTGGGCGATAATGCGCTCCATCGGGCTATCACCGTCTTCGGTGAAGTAGCGCGTAATGGTTGGGAACAGCGGCTGGAACAGGCTGTACTCACGCAGTTTTTTATAGGTTTCATATCCATAGCCCGCCTGTAATAGCTTAAGCGCTTCTTCAAACAGGCGTGCGGGAGGAATGTCGTTCAACAGCGTTGCCAGACGCGGGATCGGCTCCGCGGTTTCCGGGCTGATACGCATGTCGAGCTTGGCGGCAAAGCGCACGGCGCGGAGCATACGTACGGGATCTTCGCGATAGCGCGTTTCCGGATTACCAATCAGGCGAATGATGCCTTCTTCGAGATCCTGCATGCCACCGACGTAATCTCGCACGGTGAAATCAGCCACGCTGTAATACAGGCTGTTGATCGTGAAATCGCGACGCTGGGCATCTTCTTCAATGGAGCCAAAGATATTATCGCGCAGCAGCATACCGTTTTGCCCGCGCTGTGAGGTTGTGCGATCGGACTCGCTGCCTTCATGATGACCGCGGAACGTTGCCACTTCGATAATTTCCGGGCCAAACATGACATGGGCCAGACGGAAACGGCGACCGACCAGGCGGCAGTTACGAAACAGTTTTCGCACCTGATCCGGCGTTGCGTTAGTGGTGACATCAAAATCTTTTGGCTTTTTGCCCAGCAAAAGATCGCGCACGCCCCCGCCAACCAGCCATGCCTCGTATCCGGCCTTATTGAGCCTGTACATTACCTTCAGGGCATTTTCACTGATATCTTTGCGGGAGATAGAGTGCTGCTCACGCGGGATTACCGTCATATGTGGACGGGCGACGGCAAGCTCGGCCTCGCGCTCCTCGCGGCTTAGCACCTTGCGGCAAAAATTAGCGACTCGGGTAAAAATAGTGCACCTCGGTAGTGTCAAACTTCAATCAGAACAAGTGTTGCTGTGTAAAAATAGCGGCTAATCATAGCTCAGCATGGCGCATTTGAGAATGGCGTATTTACGATCGCTGATTCTGGCACCGTTGTCAGACTCCAGTTTTCCACTGCAAACTGAAGGATCTGATCGACCTGCATCTCCTGCCACGCGATATCCACACGCTGGCCGAGAAAGCGCAGCGCGGCAATAATCACCGGACGTGGATCGCCTTGCGGCAGGGCAGGTGCATGATTTTGTTTGGAAAGTTTAGCGCCTTGTTCGTTAAGCGCCAGCGGCAGATGAATATAGTCTGGCGCCTGCCAGCCAAACTGCTGATACAACGAAATTTGCCGCACCGTCGGTTCTATGAGATCGGCGCCGCGCACAATTTCCGTCACGCCCTGGAAGTGGTCATCTACCACTACCGCGAGGTTATAGGCAAACAGCCCGTCGCGGCGGTGAATAATAAAATCTTCACCAGCAAGTTGCGGGTCAGCCTGAATCACACCGCGTAGCCGGTCAGTAAACTGCATCACGGGGTGGCGTTGTTTAATGCGGACTGCCGCCTGCTCTGGCCCGAGGCGCAGCTCACGGCAGCGACCATCGTAAATGCCGCCGACGCTTTGAATACGCGCCCGCGTACAGGTGCAGTAATAGCTCAGATCCTGCTGATGCAGCCAGGCGAGCGCCTCGCGGTAGGCGTCATGGCGCTGGGATTGCCACAAAATGTCGCCATCCCAGTGCAGGCCGTAATGTTCCAGCTGACGCAGAATCGTATCTGCAGCACCGGGAACTTCACGAGGGGGGTCAATATCTTCAATGCGTACTCGCCAGATTCCACGCCGGGCACGAGCCTGCAGGTAACTGCCGAGGGCGGCAATCAGTGAACCGAAGTGCAGTTCGCCGGAAGGGGAGGGGGCGAAGCGGCCAATATAGTGTGAATCGCTCATTTTGCGGACTAACAAATAATAAGGCGGGAGAAACTCCCGCCTGTAGTAAACGTGGTAAAAATGACCGGAATTAACCTGCCATTTGTTTTTCGCGGATTTCTGCCAGCGTTTTGCAGTCGATACACAGATCGGCTGTCGGACGTGCTTCCAGACGGCGAATACCAATTTCTACGCCGCATGATTCGCAGTAGCCGAAATCTTCGTCTTCTACCTTCTTCAGCGTCTTCTCGATCTTTTTGATCAGTTTGCGCTCACGGTCACGGTTACGCAGCTCAAGGCTGAATTCTTCTTCCTGCGCGGCGCGGTCCACCGGATCAGGGAAGTTAGCCGCTTCGTCTTGCATATGAGATACGGTGCGATCGACTTCATCCCTAAGTTGATTACGCCATGCCTCAAGAATACGCCTGAAGTGCGACAGCTGGGCTTCGTTCATATACTCTTCGCCCGGTTTCTCCTGGTACGGCTCCACCCCAGCGATGGCGAGAATACTCAGGGACGATGTTTTACGGTTTTGCCCTTCTTGCATGTTGCTTCTCCTTAACACGCACTATCGATCCCCATGTTCGGGGGAAAAATCAGGTCGCTATAAATAGCAGATGCTTTTCCGGATAGCAATTATCTAAACGTAACACTTGACAACCCTGTGAGGAAAAGCGTATTTGCACACGCGCCCAGAATATTAATTAACCAGATGTTTACACCATTACAAGGTAATGGGCAACGGCTCTTTAAGAGTCATACCATGGGCAGAAAGTTCCGCTTTATAAACCAGAATTTCGACCCCCTTTTGCCGAGCTTCGACCAATAATTGCGCATATTTCGTATCAATATGGCGCGCGGGTGAAAACTGTGTAATGGCTGAATGTAGCACAGCGAAAAATATCACCGCCCGCTTACCTTCAGCCGCTACGCTCATCAATTCCCGAAGATGTTTCTGACCTCGTTCAGTGATGGCATCGGGAAAATAACCCTGATCTTTTTCCGCCAACGTGACTGATTTCACTTCAATATAGCAGTCAGGTCGGGAATCCGCCTGTAACAAAAAGTCTATACGACTCCCTTCGGCGCCGTATTTTACTTCACTTTTCAATATGCTATAGCCTGAAACTTCTGAAATTAGCGACTGCTGAATCGCCTCTTTCGCTAATCTGTTCGCCCACAGCGTGTTAACACAAATAAATGCCCCGGATTGCGTTTGCGTTAATTCCCAGGTATGCGGATATTTCCGTTTGGTATTTTCTGATGTCGAATACCAGACGGTATCACCTGGTGTTGCGCATCCGGTCATCGCGCCGGTATTTGGGCAGTGTAACGTTAACGTTGTGCCATCCGGTGTGATCACATCCGCTAAAAAGCGCTTGTAGCGCTGGATGAGCGTAGCCGGTTGTAAAGGTGGAGAAAATTGCATCAGCAGTCCCTTTGATTATTCAGTCAGCGTCCAGCGTTGCATCTGTGCGTAACGCGTGCGTCCTCGTGCAAATGAGGAGGAGTAAAGCGCAAATTCCGTGACCGGAAACGACCAGCCAAAGCCCGGTGGGGGGATGGGAACCGCGTGGCCGGCATCGCGCAGCAGCGTGATATGCGGGTGAAACGGCTGTGGGCTTTGGTAGCATCCGCTGCGCGCGGCCTGTGCCCGCAGCATATTCGCCAGTTGTAACAGTCCGCGCGGCGGCTGACGCATCCCCAGCCATACCACTCGCGAACGCAGCCATTGCCCGGCATCATCCAGTTTGAGCGTAAAACCTGGCTGGCGAATGCGTCCGGCTAGCTGCGACAACGCCTGTTGCTTCTCTGCGCTGACATCACCTAAAAAGGCCAACGTCAGATGCAGATTCTCGGCGGCGACGGGACGGCCTGCTTCAGGAGGGAACTGCGCGGCTCGCCAGTGGATTAACTGCTCCCGAACCCCGCCTGGCAATTCAATCGCAAAGAACAGCCTTTTTGGCTCAGACATGATGGATACTCGGTTATGAATTAACGCGATGCTACAATGCAGCGCGAAGAATGTTAACCCTCTGGAGCCATTTGTGACGTCGTTGCCCGTTGCCGCCGTAGTGCCTGAACTGCTTACCGCCCTTGATAACTCGTCGCAGGTGCTGCTGACCGCGCCGACCGGTGCCGGGAAATCGACCTGGCTGCCGTTGCGACTGCTTGAGCATGGTGGCATCAAGGGGCGGATTATTTTGCTGGAGCCGCGTCGTCTGGCGGCACGCAATGTGGCGCAGCGGTTGGCGGAGTTGCTGAACGAAAAGCCCGGTGAGACCGTGGGTTATCGCATGCGCGCACAGAGCTGCGTGGGGCCGCAGACCCGGCTTGACGTGGTGACGGAAGGCGTCCTGACGCGCATGATCCAGCGCGATCCCGAACTGGCGGGCGTCGGGTTAGTGATCCTCGACGAATTTCACGAGCGGAGCCTGCAGGCCGACCTGGCGCTGGCGCTGTTGCTGGATGTACAGCAGGGACTGCGTGACGATCTGAAACTGTTGATCATGTCCGCAACGCTCGATAACGGGCGCTTGCAGCAGTTATTGCCCGATGCGCCCATGATTATCTCTGAAGGCCGCACATTTCCAGTCGAGCGACGGTATCAACCGCTGGCGGCACATCTGCGTTTTGACGAAGCGGTGGCGATAGCCACGGCGGAGCTACTGCGCTATGAAAGCGGGTCGCTGCTGCTGTTTTTACCGGGCGTTGGGGAAATCCAGCGCGTGCAGGAGCAACTGGCAACGCGTGTGGGCAGCGATGTTGTGCTGTGCCCGCTGTATGGCGCGCTGACGCTTGCCGAGCAGCGTCAGGCGATTTTGCCCGCGCCGCAAGGTAAGCGCAAAGTGGTGCTGGCCACCAATATTGCCGAAACCAGCTTAACGATTGAAGGTATTCGGCTGGTGGTAGACTGCGCCCAAGAGCGCGTGGCGCGCTATGACGCGCGCACGGGACTGACGCGACTGATTACCCAGCGCATCAGCCAGGCCTCGATGACGCAGCGAGCGGGACGCGCAGGGCGTCTGGAACCCGGAATTTGTCTGCATCTGCTTGCCAAAGAGCAGGCGGAAAGAGCGGCTTCGCAAGGGGAGCCGGAGATATTACAGAGCGATCTGTCCGGGCTGCTAATGGAGTTGCTGCAATGGGGATGCACCAACCCTGAGCAACTAAACTGGCTGGATACGCCGCCCGCCATCAACCTGCAGGCGGCAAAACGACTGTTGCAGATGCTGGGCGCGCTTGAGGACGACAGGCTCAGCGCCACAGGGCAGAAAATGGCGGCGTTGGGTAACGACCCGCGATTAGCAGCTATGCTGGTTAGCGCCAACAATGACGATGAAGCGGCAACGGCGGCGAAACTGGCTGCGATTCTGGAAGAGCCGCCGCGCGGCGGCAGTACCGATCTGGCTGTGGCGTTTTCACGAAATCAGCCTGCCTGGCAGCAGCGCAGTCAACAGTTGCTGAAACGGCTTAACGTTCGCAGCGGACAGCCCGACAGCACACAACTCCCCCCGTTGCTGGCGCGGGCGTTTGCTGACCGGATCGCGCGTCGACGCGGGCAGGAAGGGCGTTATCAGTTGGCTAATGGTATGGGGGCAATGCTGGATGCCGATGATGCCTCAGGACGCCATGAATGGCTGATAGCCCCCCTGTTGCTACAGGGCAGCGCTTCGCCGGATGCACGTATTTTGCTGGCTCTGCCACTGGATATTGAGGCGCTAATGCAGGCATGTCCTGAGCTGCTGCAACAGTCCGACACCATCGAATGGGATGAGGCTCAGGGAACGTTAAAGGCATTGCGTCGCTCGCGCATTGGCCAGCTCACGGTAAAAGTCCAGCCGCTGGCTAAACCCTCGGAAGAGGAGTTGCACCAGGCGATGTTGAATGGCATTCGCGATAAAGGGCTAAGTGTGCTCAACTGGACGCCGGAAGCCGAGCAGTTTCGACTGCGTCTGCAATGTGCGGCAAACTGGTTGCCAGAGTATGACTGGCCCGCGGTAGATGAGGATTCTCTGCTGGCGTCGCTGGAGACCTGGCTGCTGCCGCACATGAGCGGTGTGCACTCGTTACGCGCATTAAAAGCACTCAATGTGGGACAGGCGTTGCGCGGTTTACTGGACTGGTCAATGTTGCAACGTCTGGATAGTGAGCTGCCTGCGCATTACACTGTGCCGACGGGAAGCCGGATTGCCATTCGCTATCATGAGGATAATCCTCCAGTATTGGCGGTTCGGATGCAGGAAATGTTTGGCGAAGCGAATACCCCAACCATCGCTCAGGGCCGCGTTCCACTGGTGCTGGAGCTGCTGTCTCCGGCCCAACGACCGCTACAGGTGACCAGCGATCTGAGCGCGTTCTGGCAGGGATCGTACCGCGAGGTGCAAAAAGAGATGAAAGGGCGTTATCCGAAACACGTCTGGCCGGACGATCCGGCGAATACCGCGCCAACGCGGCGTACAAAGAAGTATTCGTAATGCAACTGTAGGCCGGATAAGGCGTTTATGCCGCATCCGGCGAAAGAGCGGTAATAATTGAGAGATTTCTTCTTCTGTCGCAGGACGGAAGAACAGAGAATCGGGCCCTTGCGCCTGAATGTTGCGGAGAAAAAGCATGGCGGGGAATGACCGCGAGCCAATTGGACGTAAAGGGAAACCATCGCGTCCGGTAAAACAAAAGGTGAGCCGTCGTCAACTCAGAGATGAAGAGTATGACGACGATTATGATGATGATGACTATGAGGATGAAGAACCGATGCCGCGTAAGGGTAAGGGCAAAGGGCGTAAGCCTCGTGGTAAGCGCGGCTGGTTCTGGCTGCTGGTAAAACTGTCGATTGTCTTTTTGGTGCTGATCGCCATTTACGGCGTGTATCTGGACCAAAAAATTCGTAGCCGTATTGATGGCAAAGTCTGGCAACTTCCGGCGGCGGTGTATGGCCGCATGGTTAACCTTGAGCCAGAAATGCCCATCGGCAAGAACGAGATGGTGAAGCTGCTGGAGGCCACCCAGTATCGTCAGGTGACGAAGATGACGCGTCCGGGCGAATTCACCGTACAGGCGAAGAGCATTGAGATGATTCGTCGCCCGTTTGACTTCCCGGACAGCAAAGAAGGGCAGGTGCGCGCGCGTCTGACCTTTGACGGCGATCATCTGGACACCATCGAGAATATGGATAACAACCGCCAGTTCGGTTTCTTCCGTCTCGATCCGCGTCTGATTACCATGCTCTCTTCACCTAACGGCGAGCAGCGTCTGTTTGTCCCGCGTAGCGGCTTCCCGGATCTGCTGGTGGACACGCTTCTGGCGACCGAAGACCGTCACTTCTATGAACATGACGGGATCAGTCTCTATTCCATTGGTCGTGCAGTGCTGGCGAACCTGACGGCAGGTCGTACGGTACAAGGGGCCAGTACGCTGACCCAGCAGTTGGTGAAGAACCTGTTCCTCTCCAGCGAGCGCTCCTACTGGCGTAAAGCCAACGAAGCCTATATGGCGCTGATCATGGACGCGCGTTACAGTAAAGACCGTATTCTTGAGCTGTACATGAACGAAGTCTATCTCGGTCAAAGCGGTGACAATGAGATCCGTGGCTTCCCGCTGGCGAGCCTGTATTACTTCGGACGTCCGGTTGAAGAGTTAAGCCTTGACCAACAGGCCCTGCTGGTTGGGATGGTGAAAGGGGCGTCGATTTATAACCCGTGGCGTAACCCGAAGCTGGCGCTGGAGCGTCGTAACCTGGTGCTGCGTCTGCTGCAACAGCAGCAGATTATCGACCAGGATCTGTATGACATGCTGAGCGCGCGTCCGTTAGGCGTGCAACCGCGCGGCGGGGTGATTTCACCACAGCCAGCGTTTATGCAGATGGTGCGTCAGGAGCTACAGGCGAAGCTGGGCGATAAAGTTAAAGATCTCTCCGGTGTGAAAATTTTCACCACCTTTGATTCCGTGGCGCAGGACGCCGCAGAAAAAGCGGCGGTGGAAGGCATTCCGGTGCTGAAGAAACAACGTAAGCTGAGCGATCTGGAAACGGCGATTGTGGTGGTTGACCGCTTTAGCGGCGAAGTTCGCGCCATGGTCGGCGGGGCAGAGCCGCAGTTTGCGGGCTATAACCGTGCGATGCAGGCGCGTCGTTCAATTGGTTCTCTGGCGAAGCCGGCGACCTATCTGACGGCACTTAGCCAGCCGAAGCTGTACCGCCTGAATACCTGGATTGCCGATGCGCCAATTGCGCTGCGTCAGCCGAACGGCCAGGTGTGGTCACCGCAGAACGATGACCGTCGCTATAGCGAAAGCGGTAAAGTGATGCTGGTGGACGCGTTAACGCGCTCAATGAACGTTCCTACGGTAAATCTGGGGATGGCGCTGGGCCTGCCCGCTGTAACCGATACCTGGCTGAAGCTGGGTGCGCCGAAAGATCAGCTTAACCCGGTTCCGGCTATGCTGCTGGGGGCGCTGAACCTGACGCCAATCGAAGTGGCGCAGGCGTTCCAGACTATCGCCAGCGGCGGGAACCGCGCGCCGCTGTCGGCGCTGCGTTCGGTGATTGCCGAAGATGGCACGGTGTTGTACCAGAGCTTCCCGCAGGCTGAGCGTGCCGTTCCGGCGCAGGCGGCGTATATGACGCTGTGGACCATGCAGCAGGTGGTTCAGCGTGGTACGGGCCGCCAGCTTGGCGCGAAGTATCCTGGGCTGCATCTGGCAGGTAAAACCGGGACCACCAACAACAACGTCGATACCTGGTTCGCCGGGATCGACGGCAGCCAGGTGACCATCACCTGGGTGGGCCGCGATAACAACCAGCCAACCAAGCTGTACGGTGCCAGCGGCGCGATGTCGATTTACCAGCGTTACCTGGCCAACCAGACCCCGACACCGCTGGTGCTGACGCCGCCGGAGGATGTGGTGGATATGGGCGTAGACTACGACGGTAACTTCGTTTGCAGCGGCGGGATGCGTACGCTTCCGGTATGGACCACCGATCCGGATTCACTGTGTCAACAAGGTGAGATGTTGCAGCAGTCGGGTAATCCGTTCGATCAATCTTCTCAGCAGCCGCAGCAACAGCAGCCTCAACAGCAGCAACCGCCGCAGCAAGAGAAGAAGGACGGCGATGGCGTGGCCGGTTGGATTAAAGAGATGTTTGGCGGTAACTAACGCCTGCTTAAAAACCCGCTTCGGCGGGTTTTTCTTTATTCGCGCAAGATACTCACACTGCTATTCAACAATCCGCCATTGTTTTGCCTGATGGGGCTACGCTTATCAGGTATACAGTGCAAGGGCGTAACGCCACCTTTCAGCCTAATTTATTAACCCTTTCTTTTCATCTGGTTATTTCTTAACCCCTCAGTTTTAGTAGGGACGTGTATTGCTTGCTATCTCGCCAGAGTTTCGAATATTATGCTGCCGTTATAATAATAATTCTCGTTTACGTTATCATTTACTTTCATCAGAGAAATACCAATGGCGCGTCTTAAAACTGCTCAGCCAAGTTCATCACTGCGTAAAATCGCAGTAGTGGTAGCCACAGCGGTTAGCGGCATGTCTGTCTATGCACAGGCGGCGGTTGACCCGAAAGAAGAAACCATCACCGTAACTGCAGCGCCTGCTCCGCAGGAAAGTGCATGGGGGCCTGCGGCAACCATCGCCGCGAAACGCTCTGCCACTGCCACCAAGACTGATACGCCTATCGAAAAGACCCCGCAGTCTGTTTCGGTTGTGACGCGTGAAGAGATGGATATGCATCAGCCAGGGTCGGTAAAAGAGGCTTTAGCCTATACCCCTGGTGCTGCCGTTTCTACGCGTGGCGCTTCCAGCACTTATGATTTCGTTATTATTCGTGGCTTCTATACGCCTGGCCCAACACCAAACAATTACCTTGATGGCGTCAAGCTACAGGGGGATTACTACAGCTCTGCCGTTGTTGATCCTTACATGCTTGAACGCGTCGAGCTTATGCGCGGGCCAACGTCTGTACTTTACGGGAAAAGTAATCCGGGTGGCTTGATCTCCATGGTTAGCAAAAGCCCGACATCAGAGCCGCTAAAAGAAATTCAATTCAAAATGGGTTCGGATAATCTGTTCCAAACCGGTTTTGATTTCAGCGATTCCCTGGATGACGACGGCGTGTACTCATACCGCTTGACAGGGTTGGCACGTTCTAATGACGAACAACAAGATTTTGCGAAACAGAAACGTTATGCCATTGCTCCAGTATTTAGCTGGAAGCCTGATGACCGAACCAACCTGACTCTGCGAGCAAACATTCAGAATGAACCGTCAACTGGCTATTACGGCTGGTTGCCGAAACAAGGTACGGTCGATCCGTTACCCGATGGTTCCCGTTTGCCAGTGAGCTTTACGGATTATGCGCCGAACAATACCTATTCGCGTTATGAGCGAATGGTTGGCTACAGCTTTGAACACAGTTTTGATGATACCTTCACTGTGCGCCAAAATTTACGTTATAGCCAAATCAAAACCTCTCAACAGAGTGTGTACGGTTTCGGCGCAGTGGGTAATCAGCTGACCCGTCAGATTATCGTCGCCGATGAACGCTATAATGATTTTGGCGTAGATACTCAATTGGAAAGCAAGTTCGCGACGGGAGATGTTGGACACACTCTGCTCACCGGCGTCGACTATTCGCGTCTGCGAAACGATATTGATAACGCCTACGGAAGTGCACCGCCTTTAGATATGAATAATCCGGTGTATGAAGATGTTGATTTCCCTGACGCGAAACCGTTCCAGCTTAACACGCAGCACCAAACTGGCGTGTATGTACAGGACCAACTGGAATGGAATAAATGGGTTGCAACGCTTGGCGGGCGCTATGACTGGTCTCAGCAGGCAACCACTATTCGTTCCAGCAATCAAAAAGTTGAACGTAACGATGAGCAGTTCACCTGGCGCGGTGGGATTAACTATCTCTTCGACAATGGTATTACGCCATACTTTAGCTACAGCGAATCATTCGAGCCGAACCCTTCAAAAGCATGGGCGGCAACACCTGCTGATAACGTTGCGTATGCACCGTCAAAAGGTAAGCAATATGAAGCTGGCGTGAAATATGTTCCAAAAGATCTGCCCGTTGTTGTTACTGCCGCGGTATATGAGCTAACGAAAACGAATAACCTGACCACCGACCCGCTTAATCCGTTTGCGCAGGTTCCGGCGGGTGAAATACGTTCTCGTGGCGTTGAATTAGAAGCAAAAGCCGCAGTGAATGCGAACATTAACCTGACAGCGTCTTATACATATACCGATGCGGAATATACAGAAGACACGACGCTTAAAGGTAAAACACCTGTTCAGGTACCAAAAAACATGGCCTCTCTGTGGGGGGATTACACCTTCTACGAAGGCCCGCTATCTGGGTTAACGTTGGGTACAGGTGGTCGTTATGTTGGCTCTAGCTACGGCGATCCGAAGAATACCTTCAAAGTGGGTAGCTCAACCGTGATGGATGCCGTCGTTAAATACGATCTCGCTCGTCTCGGTATGGCAGGTTCCAGCGTTGCGGTTAACGTTACTAATCTGTTTGACCGTGAATACGTTGCCAGCTGCTTTGATACCTATGGCTGCTTCTGGGGCGCAGAACGTCAGGTCGTTGCAACCGCAACCTTCCGTTTCTAATTTCTCTTTGGGCACGCTTTGCGTGCCCGTTTTACAAGTTGGCTGCTATGCAGGAAAACAGATCCCATCCCGACACCACTTTTGCGTTGCGTAATGTCTCCTTTCGTGTGCCAGGGCGCACGCTTTTGCATCCCCTCTCGTTAACGTTTCCTGTGGGAAAAGTGACAGGACTTATCGGTCACAACGGTTCCGGAAAATCGACGTTACTGAAAATGCTGGGACGTCATCAGCCGCCGTCAGAAGGCGAAATCCTGCTAGACGACCAGCCGCTGGAGAGCTGGAGCAGTAAAGCGTTTGCCCGCAAGGTTGCTTACCTGCCGCAGCAACTGCCGCAGGCTGAAGGGATGACCGTCCGCGAGCTGGTAGCGATTGGCCGCTATCCGTGGCACGGCGCGCTGGGACGTTTTGGCGTGGCCGACAGAGAGAAAGTAGAAGAAGCCATTTCGTTGGTGGGCTTAAAACCCCTGGCGCATCGTCTGGTCGATAGCCTGTCCGGCGGCGAGCGTCAGCGTGCGTGGATCGCCATGCTGGTGGCGCAGGACAGCCGCTGTCTGCTACTTGACGAACCGACCTCCGCGCTGGATATCGCCCATCAGGTTGACGTGCTGGCGCTGGTGCATCGCTTAAGCCAGCAGCGCGGCTTGACGGTGATTGCCGTACTGCACGATATCAATATGGCGGCCCGCTACTGCGATTACTTAGTTGCGCTGCGCGGCGGTGAAATGATTGCGCAAGGAACGCCGGCTGAACTGATGCGCAGTGAAACTCTGGAACAAATTTACGGTATCCCGATGGGCATCTTGCCGCATCCGGCCGGTGCCGCACCCGTGAGTTTTGTCTATTAATGATCGGATTACCTCATATTACCCGTCGGCGGCTGCTGACGGCGATGGCGCTGTCGCCGCTGCTGTGGCGGATGAATACGGCGCACGCGGCGGCGATTGATCCACAGCGTATTGTGGCGCTGGAATGGTTACCGGTAGAGCTGTTGCTGGCGCTGGGTATTACGCCGTATGGCATTGCCGATATCCCTAACTACAAGCTGTGGGTCAATGAGCCTCCATTGCCGGAGTCGGTGATTGACGTCGGGCTACGTACGGAACCCAATCTCGAACTGCTGACCGAAATGAAGCCCTCGTTTCTGGTGTGGTCGGCTGGTTATGGCCCCGCCCCCGAAAAGCTCGCGCGGATTGCCCCCGGGCAGGGATTTAATTTCAGTGATGGCAAAAAGCCGCTGGCCGTTGCGCGAAAATCGCTGCAGGAAATGGCGCAATTGCTGAATCTGTCAGCCTCCGCTGAACGCCATCTGGCCGAGTACGATCGTTTTATCGCCAGCCTGAAACCGCGCTTTATGCAACGTGGCGCGCGCCCCGTGCTCCTGACATCCCTGCTTGATTCGCGGCATATGCTGGTGTTTGGGCCGAACAGCCTGTTTCAGGAGGTGCTGGACGAATATGGGATCCCCAACGCCTGGCAGGGAGAAACCAACTTCTGGGGCAGCACTGCTGTGAGTATTGACCGTCTGGCTGCTTATAAGGATGTTGATGTGCTGTGCTTTGATCACGGCAACGATAAAGAGATGGCTGCGCTGATGTCTACGCCATTATGGCAGGCGATGCCGTTTGTCCGTGACGGACGTTTTCAGCGCGTGCCTGCCGTCTGGTTTTATGGCGCAACGCTGTCCGCGATGCATTTTGCCCGCATTCTGGATAATGCGCTGGGAGGCAAAGCGTGATTAAACGAATTGCGCTGTTCCCAACGCTTCTTCTGGCGGTTCTGTTTGTCGCTGCCTGCTGGCTCACCTGGGTTAACTTCTCCGATGCGCTACCGCGCAGCCAGTGGCAACAGGCTATCTGGTCACCGGATATCAATGCTATTGAGCAGATGGTTTTCCACTACAGCTTGCTGCCGAGGTTGGCAATTTCGCTGTTGGTCGGTGCCGGGCTGGGCCTGGTCGGCGTGTTGTTCCAGCAGGTGCTGCGTAACCCACTGGCAGAACCCACTACGTTAGGTGTCGCAACCGGGGCGCAGTTAGGTATTACGGTCACGACGCTGTGGGCGATTCCGGGGGCGCTGACCGCGCAATTTGCGGCGCTGGCAGGGGCCTGTATCGTTGGCGCGCTGGTGTTTGGCGTTGCCTGGGGCAAACGTCTTTCCCCCGTGACGCTAATCCTTGCCGGTCTGGTGGTCAGCCTGTACTGCGGGGCGATTAACCAGTTACTGGTACTTTTCCATCACGATCAGCTGCAAAGCATGTTTTTATGGAGCAGTGGCTCGCTGACGCAAACCGACTGGAGTGGCGTTCAGCGTTTGTGGCCGCAACTGCTGGGCGGCGTGATGTTGACGCTGCTGTTATTACGCCCAATGACGCTGATGGGACTGGATGACGGCGTGGCGCGCAACCTTGGGCTGGCGCTATCGCTGGCGCGCCTGGCGGCACTGACGCTGGCGATTGCCATCAGCGCCTTGCTGGTTAACGCAGTCGGAATTATCGGTTTTATCGGTCTGTTTGCGCCGCTGCTGGCAAAAATGCTCGGTGCCCGGCGCTTACTGGCACGTCTGTTGCTGGCCCCGTTGATTGGCGCGCTGATCCTCTGGCTCTCCGATCAAATCATTCTGTGGCTAACCCGCGTCTGGATGGAAGTCTCCACCGGTTCGGTGACGGCGCTGGTTGGCGCGCCGCTGCTGCTGTGGCTGCTGCCGCGCCTTAAAAGCATGAGCGCACCGGATATGAATGCCAGCAACCGCATCGCCGCTGAGCGTCAGAATGTGCTGATGTTTACGCTGGCGGGTGGGGCGCTCTTGCTGTTGACCCTGGTGGTGGCGCTGTCGTTTGGCCGCGATGCGCACGGCTGGACATGGGCCAGCGGCGCGATGCTGGATGAGCTGATGCCCTGGCGCTGGCCACGTATTCTGGCGGCGCTGATTGCCGGGGTAATGTTGGCGGTAGCGGGCTGTATTATTCAACGTCTGACGGGCAACCCAATGGCCAGCCCGGAAGTGCTGGGTATTAGCTCCGGCGCGGCATTTGGCGTAGTGCTCATGCTGTTTCTGGTGCCCGGCAATGCCTTTGGCTGGCTGCTCCCCGCCGGGAGCCTCGGAGCGGCGGTCACTCTGCTTATCATCATGGTTGCCGCCGGGCGCGGCGGTTTTTCGCCGCACCGTATGCTGCTGGCAGGGATGGCGCTCAGCACGGCGTTTACAATGCTGCTGATGATGCTGCAGGCCAGCGGCGACCCGCGCATGGCGGGCGTGTTGACCTGGATCTCTGGCTCAACCTATAACGCGACAGGCGAGCAGGTATTGCGTACCGGGATAGTGATGGTTTTCTTGCTGGTGCTGACGCCGCTGTGCCGTCGTTGGTTGACGATTTTACCGCTCGGCGGCGATACGGCGCGGGCGGTCGGTATGGCGTTGACGCCGTCACGCGTGGGGTTACTGCTGTTGGCGGCGGGATTAACGGCGACAGCCACCATGACGATTGGGCCGTTGAGCTTTGTCGGGCTGATGGCGCCGCATATTGCTCGCATGATGGGTTTTCGCCGGGCGATGCCGCATATGCTGATTTCGGCGCTGGCGGGAGGCGTGCTGTTGGTCTTTGCCGACTGGTGCGGCAGAATGGTGCTGTTTCCGTATCAGATCCCGGCGGGATTACTGTCGACGTTTATCGGCGCTCCGTACTTTATCTATCTGCTGAGAAAGCAGAGCCGCTGAGGCTGATTCTTTTCATGTAGGCCGGATAAGACGCTCGCGTCGCCATCCGGCAATAAAAAAGCCGGGTGGCGGCTTCGCCTTACCCGGCCTACTTTGTTTCTGTACGTTCTCTTTTACAGTTTCGCAAACACCCGACGCGCGGCGTCGATGGTGTTATTGATATCTTCTTCGCTGTGCGCCACAGACATAAAGCCCGCTTCGAAGGCAGAAGGCGCCAGGTAAACCCCTTCATCCAGCATCATGTGGAAGAAACGCTTAAAGCGTTCAACGTCGCATGCCATCACATCCTGATAGCAGGTCACGGTTTCTGCATCGGTGAAGAAAATCCCGAACATCCCGCCCACATGGTTAACCACCAGCGGAATATTAGCGTCTTTGGCCGCTTCCAGCAGACCTTCCGCCAGACGCGTTGTCAGTTCGTTCAGCGTTTCATGAATACCCGGTTGGGCCACTTCGGTCAGACAAGCAAAGCCCGCCGCCATTGCAATCGGGTTACCGGACAGTGTACCCGCCTGGTAAACCGGACCGGTCGGCGCCAGCGCGTCCATCACATCACGACGGCCACCGAATGCGCCAACGGGCATCCCGCCACCGATGATTTTACCCAGGCAGGTCAGGTCCGGAACAACGCCGTAATAATCCTGTGCACCGGCCAGTGCCACGCGGAAACCGGTCATCACTTCATCGATAATCAACAGCGCACCAAACTCATCGCACAATGCACGCAGGCCTGGCAGGAATTCTGGCAGCGGCGGGATGCAGTTCATGTTGCCGGCGACCGGCTCAACAATGATACAGGCGATCTCCTGCGGGTACTGTTCAAACGCTGCACGCACTGAAGAGAGATCGTTATAGGTGCAGGTCAGGGTGTGTTTCGCGAAATCAGCTGGAACGCCAGGGGAGTTCGGCTGGCCCAGCGTTAACGCGCCTGAACCGGCTTTGACCAGCAGGCAGTCAGCATGGCCGTGGTAGCAGCCTTCAAATTTGATGATCTTATCGCGACCGGTAAAACCGCGCGCCAGACGGATGGCGCTCATTGTCGCTTCCGTACCGGAGTTCACCATGCGCACCATGTCCATGGTCGGCACGAGTTCAGTGACCAGCTCCGCCATTTTTACTTCCATCTCGGTTGGCGCGCCGAAGCTTAAACCGCGTTCTGCGGCTTCAATCACCGCATTACGGATTGCCGGATGGTTGTGACCCAGTACCATCGGTCCCCAGGAACCGACGTAGTCGACATAGGCTTTACCATCGACATCGTACAGATACGCGCCGTCCGCTTTTTCGATAAACAGCGGAGTACCACCCACGCCAGTAAAGGCGCGAACGGGGGAGTTAACGCCGCCAGGGATAAGTTCGCGTGCTGCGCTGTAGAGATTTTCAGACTTACTCATGGATGGGGTCCTGGTTCGTAGAAAAAGTAAATGCCCGCTATTCTAGTTATTCAGAGAAGGTTATGAAAGTTTTACGCAATTGAAACAATGCGATTTGCAGGGGATTTTCGTGAAATGTGCGAGTAGAATGCCGATTCCGTATTTGTATTACCAATTAATGATCATCTGATGAAGACAGACACTCCCTCTTTTGAAGCACAGCAAATTGTGCGTTTACGCCGCAGGGATCAAATCCGTCGACTCCTGGAACGAGATAAAACGCCGTTGGCGATCCTCTTAATGGCCGCGGTAGTGGGTACCGTGACGGGACTTGTGGGCGTAGCCTTTGAGAAAGCGGTGACCTGGGTGCAGAATCAGCGCATAGGCGCGCTGGCTCAGGTTGCGGACCATGCCATTCTGCTGTGGCCGCTGGCGTTTATCCTCTCTGCATTGCTGGCGATGGTCGGCTATTTTCTGGTGCGTAAATTTGCACCGGAAGCGGGCGGTTCGGGGATCCCAGAGATTGAAGGCGCTTTGGAAGAGTTACGACCCGTGCGCTGGTGGCGCGTTCTGCCGGTGAAATTTATCGGCGGTATGGGCACACTGGGCGCTGGGATGGTGCTCGGGCGAGAAGGGCCGACCGTGCAGATTGGCGGCAACATTGGACGCATGGTGCTGGATATTTTCCGTATGCGCAGCGCCGAAGCGCGGCATACCCTGCTGGCTACCGGTGCCGCAGCGGGCTTGTCGGCGGCGTTTAATGCTCCTCTGGCGGGGATCCTGTTCATTATTGAAGAGATGCGTCCACAGTTTCGCTATAACCTCGTGTCGATCAAAGCCGTGTTTACCGGCGTCATCATGTCGAGCATTGTGTTTCGCGTTTTCAACGGTGAAGCCCCGATTATTGAAGTTGGCAAGCTCTCCAATGCGCCGGTGAATACGCTGTGGCTGTATCTGGTGCTGGGGATTATTTTTGGCTGCGTCGGACCATTGTTTAATACCATGGTGTTGCGTACCCAGGACATGTTCCAGCGTTTCCATGGTGGCGAGATTAAAAAATGGGTGCTCATGGGCGGTGCGATTGGCGGCCTGTGCGGGATCCTTGGATTAATTAAACCTGAAGCGGCAGGTGGCGGGTTTAACCTGATCCCGATTGCTGCGGCAGGCAATTTTAGCGTCGGTCTGCTGCTGTTTATCTTTATTACCCGGGTTATTACCACGCTGCTGTGCTTCTCGTCCGGTGCGCCTGGTGGGATTTTTGCCCCGATGCTGGCGTTGGGCACGCTGCTTGGTACCGCGTTCGGTATGGCCGCAGCGGCCTCCTTTCCGCATTATCACCTCGAGGCCGGGACCTTCGCCATCGCCGGAATGGGGGCTTTGTTGGCGGCGTCGGTAAGGGCGCCGCTCACCGGTATTGTGCTGGTGCTGGAGATGACCGATAACTATCAGCTCATTTTGCCAATGATTATTACCTGTCTTGGCGCAACACTATTAGCCCAATTTATGGGCGGAAAGCCGCTATACTCGACTATCCTTGCCCGCACGCTGGCAAAACAGGAAGCGGAGCAGGCGGCAAAAAGCCAGGGTACCGCCGCTGGCGAGAATACTTGAACGAAATACCAGGGTATTAGATAATGGCTTTAACCATTGGGTTATAATTTGCCCAATTGCCAATGTCGTTTGGAGCAAAATATGAGTGATGACGTAGCGCTGCCACTGCAATTTACTGAAGCAGCAGCCAATAAAGTAAAAAGCCTGATCGCTGACGAAGATAACCCGAACCTGAAATTACGCGTGTATATCACCGGCGGTGGTTGCAGTGGTTTTCAGTATGGTTTTACCTTTGATGATCAGGTGAACGATGGTGACATGACCATTGAGAAACAAGGTGTTGGTCTGGTGGTTGATCCGATGAGCCTGCAATATCTGGTGGGTGGTTCGGTTGACTATACCGAAGGTCTGGAAGGTTCCCGCTTCGTTGTGACTAACCCGAATGCTAAAAGCACCTGCGGGTGTGGTTCTTCTTTCAGCATCTGATTGCTGTTCGTTATGCCGGATGGCGACGCGAGCGTGTTATCCGGCCTACAGGAAAGATGTCCCGGCCCGATAAGCGTAGCGCCATCGGGCAAAACAATATCAACGCCCGTTATCATCCAGCGCAAACGTTGGCAATTTCAAATGCCAGCGAATGGCGGCCAGCCGAATCAGCAGGGTGACAATCATCCCCATCATACTGGCGTTTTCCAGTGAAACATCAAAGGTATAAAACGCGGTCGCATGTACGATCCCGCCGATAATACAGGCTGTCGCGTAGATTTCGGTGCGCAAAATCATCGGTACTTCACGGGCTAATACGTCACGAATGATCCCACCGCCAACGCCGGTGATCACTCCCATACAAATCGCCACCAGAGGCCCTGTTCCGGCTATAAAAGCTTTGTTGACGCCAATGCCCACGAATACCGCCAGACCAACGGCATCCAGCACCGGCAGGATCCACTTCGGCAACCGTCGGGGCTGACGCACCAGCAGGATCGTCAGCATGCTGGTGATCATCGCCACCACCAGATCGGTAGGATCCTTAACCCAAAAAACCGGTCCGTTATCCAGCGCCATATCGCGGATCGTCCCGCCACCGACGGCTGTTACCACGCCTAAGACCAGAACGCCGAAGGGATCCATACGCAGTTTACCGGCAAGCAATACGCCAGAGATAGCAAATACCGCGGTACCGACAATATCCAGCCAATAGACGAGCATGTTTAAATCCTCACAACAAACCTGGTGGGGGCAGGCGCTAATTTACCTGTGAAAGCGCATTGCAGAGTTGTTTTGCGGCGAGGATAATACGCGGGCTCGCGCGTTCGAACCAGTCACTATTAAGTGTAATAATGGGTATTTTTAGCTGGTTTCCCCAGTATTGCTCAATTTTCAGCGTTTCGCCCGAACCACCGGTGGCAACGATAGCCTGCGGCGCTCTTGCCAGGACCTGTTCACGGCTAACCTGCGGCCATGGAACCCGACTGCCGGCAAAGATGTTTTCTCCACCGCATACCTCAAGAACCTCATGCTGAATGGAGCCTTTTCCACTGGTAAACAGAGGATTCGCCCCAAACTGCAGAAACACGCGTTTTTTCGGTTTGTTGGCATACTGAGATTTTAGTAAAGCATATTCATCAAGCAACGTTTTTGCTGCCTGTTTGGCCTGCTCTGGTCTGGGGCTCCATGGCGCCAACTGGCGTAGCGCATCGGCGACCTGCTCAATGGTAACAGCATCCACCCAGATAACCTTAACACCCAGCGCGGTCAGTTGATTTACCTGCCGCTCAGCATTTCCCCCGCGCCAGGCGACGACCAAATCCGGTTTCAGCGCCACAATGCGCTCCAGATTCATGCCTTGCCAGGTTGAGACCTCTTCAATATTTTTGGCCTCGGGCGGGTAATTTGAGTAGCTACTGACGCCAACGGGGGTAATGCCGGCGGCAAAGGCGAGTTCAGTATTGGCGGGAGAAAGCGTAACAACACGCGGTGCGGCGTAAAGGAACGCCGGGAGAGTGAAAAGCAGGGCGACCAGCGCCCTGGAGAGTAATTTAGCCATGCGCCAGTTTCTGTACCAGCGTTTCAACCATCAGGCTTGACTGCTTCGCGGCGACCACCAGGAACTCGTCAAAGCTGAGATGGGACTGCTGATCGGCGACGTCAGAGATGGCGCGAACCACGACGAACGGCACGTTAAAATTGTGGCAAACATGCGCAATCGCGGTTGCTTCCATCTCAACGGCAATCGCCTGCGGGAAGTTATGCTTAATTTTAGCCAGGCCGACAGAGCCATTAATGAAGGCATCTCCGCTGACGATAAGCCCACGGACGGCATTCAGATTCAGTTCAGCAATGCAGGTTTCTGCTGCAGCAATCAGCGCAGGATCGGCTTTGAAACCCGCCGGGCAACCCGGTAGCTGACCAAATTCATAGCCAAATGCCGTGACGTCGGCATCGTGATAGCGCGCTTCATCAGAAACCACGATATCGCCGACTTTCAGCGTAGAGGCCAGGCCGCCCGCTGAACCGGTATTAATGATGGCGTCCGGCTTGCAGCGTTCAAGCAGCAACGTAGCGCCCAGTGCAGCAGCGACTTTACCGATGCCTGATTTCAGTAGCGCAACCTCAGTACCGTTCAGTTGGCCGGTGTAAATTTCACAACCGCCGAGAGCGATGGTCTGACGGTTTTCGATTTTGTCACGCAGTAGCGTAACTTCTTCTTCCATTGCACCAATGATGCCGATTTTCATAGATTTACTCGCGATAAGCCAGATTTGAGGGCATAGTCTATCATGCGCTTAAGGGGTAGCGCATTTCTCAGGCGGGAGAGGACATGGCACAGATCGATTTCCGAAAAAAAATAAACTGGCATCGTCGTTACCGTTCGCCGCAGGGCGTGAAGACTGAGCATGAGATCCTGCGTATTTTCGAAAGCGATCGTGGACGTATTATCAATTCTCCGGCAATTCGCCGACTGCAACAAAAGACCCAGGTCTTTCCGCTGGAACGTAATGCGGCGGTGCGCACGCGTTTAACGCACTCAATGGAAGTTCAGCAGGTTGGCCGCTATATCGCGAAAGAGATCCTCAGCCGACTAAAAGAGCAAAAGTTGCTGGAGCAGTATGGCCTGGATGAACTGACGGGACCGTTTGAAAGTATTGTCGAAATGTCCTGCCTGATGCACGACATTGGCAATCCGCCGTTTGGTCACTTTGGTGAAGCGGCAATTAATGACTGGTTCCGCCAGCGACTGTATCCCGCAGATGCGGAAAGTCAGCCACTCAGCGATGACCGCTGTCTGGTGGCGGCATTACGTTTGCGCGAAGGCGAAGAGTCGCTGAATGATATTCGCCGTAAGGTGCGACAAGATTTGTGTCATTTTGAAGGTAATGCGCAAGGGATTCGTCTGGTACATACCCTGATGCGCATGAATCTTACCTGGGCGCAGGTTGGCGGTATTTTGAAATATACCCGTCCGGCGTGGTGGCGTGGTAATGCGCCCGCAACACACAACTATTTAATGAAGAAACCAGGCTATTATCTTTCTGAAGAACTGTATATTGAGAGGTTACGTAAAGAATTATCATTAGCGCCTTACAGTCGCTTTCCATTAACCTGGATTATGGAAGCTGCCGATGATATCTCTTATTGCGTGGCCGATCTGGAAGATGCCGTTGAGAAAAGAATCTTTAGCGTCGAGCAACTTTATCACCATCTGCATGAGGCGTGGGGACACCACGAAAAAGGTTCCCTGTTCAGTCTGGTGGTAGAGAACGCCTGGGAGAAATCACGTTCAAATACATTAAGCCGGAGTACCGAAGATCAGTTCTTTATGTATTTACGCGTTAATACATTGAATAAACTGGTGCCGTACGCTGCTCAGCGATTTATCGATAACTTGCCGCAGATTTTTGAGGGATGTTTTAATCACGCGCTGTTAGAAGATGCCAGTAGCTTCAGCCAGTTGCTGGGGGTCTATAAAAATGTGGCGATAAAACATGTGTTTAGTCACCCAGACGTTGAGCAACTGGAGTTACAGGGCTATCGGGTGATCAGCGGGCTGCTGGAAATCTATCAACCGTTATTAAAAATGACTCAGTCAGATTTTACTGAACTGGTCGAAAATGAAAGAGTAAAACGTTTTCCTATCGAGTCCCGGTTATTTCAGAAGCTGTCCACTCGCCATCGCCTTGCTTATGTTGAGGCGGTCAGTAAAATATCGGTTGGCTGCGCTGAGTTTTCTGTTCTGGAATATTATTATCGCTGTCGTTTGATTCAGGATTATATCAGCGGGATGACAGATTTATACGCCTGGGATGAATATCGCCGGTTGATGGCAGTAGAACAATAAATAATCATTTGTAAAGACCGACAATAAAATTTTACTTTTTCCTTAAACTTAAATCTGGAACTTAGCGCTATAAAACGACTCTGACGTATACAGCAATTTTGCGTTACCTGTTAATCGAGAACGAAACACATGAAAAAAACCACATTAGCAATGAGTGCACTGGCTCTGAGTTTAGGTTTGGCGTTGTCCCCCTTGTCTGCAACAGCGGCTGAAACGGCGTCTTCAGCAACGACTGCCCAACAGATGCCAAGCCTGGCCCCGATGCTTGAAAAAGTGATGCCATCGGTGGTGAGTATTAACGTCGAGGGGAGCACGACGGTGAATACGCCGCGCATGCCGCGTAATTTCCAGCAGTTCTTCGGTGATAATTCCCCATTCTGCCAGGACGGTTCTCCGTTCCAGAGTTCCCCGTTCTGCCAGGGCGGCGCACCGGGCGCTGACAACGGCGGTGGCCAGCAGCAAAAATTTATGGCGCTGGGCTCCGGCGTAATTATTGATGCCGCGAAAGGGTATGTTGTGACCAACAACCACGTGGTGGATAACGCCACGGTGATTAAAGTTCAACTGAGCGATGGACGTAAATTTGACGCGAAGATCGTGGGTAAAGATCCGCGCTCCGATATCGCGCTGATCCAGATTCAGGATCCGAAAAACCTGACGGCTATTAAGCTGGCGGATTCCGACGCGCTGCGCGTGGGTGATTACACCGTAGCAATTGGTAACCCGTTTGGCCTCGGCGAGACCGTTACCTCCGGTATCGTTTCTGCGCTGGGCCGTAGCGGCCTGAATGCGGAAAACTACGAGAACTTTATCCAGACCGATGCTGCGATCAACCGGGGTAACTCCGGTGGCGCCCTGGTCAACCTGAACGGTGAGCTGATCGGGATTAATACCGCGATCCTCGCACCGGACGGCGGTAATATCGGGATCGGTTTTGCAATCCCAAGCAACATGGTGAAAAACCTGACCTCGCAGATGGTTGAGTTCGGCCAGGTTAAACGTGGCGAGCTGGGCATTATGGGTACCGAGCTGAGCTCTGAGCTGGCGAAAGCGATGAAAGTTGACGCCCAGCGTGGCGCATTCGTCAGCCAGGTCATGCCGAACTCTTCCGCAGCGAAAGCGGGTATTAAAGCCGGGGATGTGATTACCTCCCTGAACGGTAAACCTATCAGCAGCTTTGCCGCCCTGCGTGCGCAGGTGGGAACTATGCCGGTAGGCAGCAAAATTAACCTTGGCCTGCTGCGCGACGGTAAGCCTGTTACTGTGAATCTGGAACTGCAGCAGAGCAGCCAGACCCAGGTTGATTCCAGCTCTATCTTCAAAGGCATTGAAGGTGCTGATATGAGCAACAAGGGCCAGGACAAAGGGGTCGTGGTAAGCGACGTGAAACCGAATTCTCCGGCGGCACAGATTGGCCTGAAGAAAGGGGATGTGATTATCGGAGCTAACCAGCAACCGGTGAAAAATATCGCCGAACTGCGCAAAATTCTCGACAGCAAACCCGCTGTACTGGCGCTGAACATTCAGCGTGGCGACAGCTCCATCTATCTGTTGATGCAGTAATCTCCCTCAACCCCTTCCTGCACAGGAAGGGGTTTCTTTTTGTGATACCTCCCACAACTCCATACTTCTCTCTTGCGCTTTGTGCATTTGCACAATGTTGTCGTTTGTTATCTTCCTTATGCTTGAGCTCTGCTCACAGGAGGGTTTATGGCTGGCTGGCATCTTGATACCAAAATGGCGCAGGATATCGTGTCGCGTACCATGCGCATCATTGATACCAATATCAACGTAATGGATGCCCGTGGGCGGATAATCGGCAGCGGCGATCGCGAACGAATTGGTGAATTGCACGAAGGCGCGCTGCTGGTGCTTTCTCAGGGGCGGGTGGTCGATATTGACGATGCGGTCGCACGGCATTTACACGGTGTGCGACAGGGGATCAACCTGCCGCTGCGTCTTGAAGGCGAAATCGTTGGCGTTATCGGTCTTACCGGCGAACCGGAACATCTGCGTAAATACGGTGAATTGGTGTGTATGACCGCCGAAATGATGCTGGAACAGTCTCGTCTGATGCATCTTTTAGCCCAGGACAGCCGTCTGCGCGAAGAGCTGGTGATGAACCTGATTCAGGCGGAAGAAAATACCCCGGCGCTAATGGAATGGGCGCAGCGTTTAGGCATCGATTTGAACCAGCCGCGCGTGGCAGCGGTAGTTGAAGTCGACAGCGGTCAGCTTGGCGTTGACAGCGCGATGGCTGAGCTACAGCAATTACAGAATGCGTTGACCACGCCAGAGCGTAATAATCTGATTGCGATTGTTTCCCTGACTGAGATGGTGGTGCTGAAACCCGCGCTCAATCAGTTTGGCCGCTGGGATGCCGAAGATCATCGCAAGCGCGTTGAACAGCTTATTACCCGGATGAAAGAGAACGGACAGCTGCGTTTTCGCGTCTCGCTCGGCAACTATTTTACCGGGCCTGGCAGCATTGCCCGTTCGTATCGTACGGCGCGTACCACCATGATGGTCGGTAAGCAGCGGATGCCGGAAAGCCGAAGCTATTTCTATCAGGATCTGATGCTGCCGGTACTGCTGGACAGCCTGCGCGGCGGCTGGCAGGCCAATGAGCTGGCACGTCCGTTGGTACGGTTAAAAGCAATGGATAACAACGGCTTGCTGCGTCGGACATTGGCGGCATGGTTTCGGCATAACGTTCAGCCGCTGGCGACCTCAAAGGCATTGTTTATTCATCGTAATACGCTGGAATATCGCCTGAATCGTATTTCAGAACTGACCGGGCTGGATTTGGGGAATTTTGACGACAGGCTGCTGCTGTATGTGGCGTTGCAGTTAGATGAGCAGCATTGATTGCCTGATGGCGCTATGCTTATCAGGCAAAATGCCGGGTGGCGGCTTCGCCTTACCCGGCCTACGAATACATCCACTCGCGGTTATTTACGCGTCAGTTTTTCCAGATCGGCTTCAATTTCGCTGATCTTGTTGGTCACGACGCTTTCCAGATGACGTAAATCATCGAGGATCTTACGTTTAAGATCGACTTCGCTGCGATCGCGCTGGCAGATCTGATCCAGTTCATCGATCACATAGCGCAGGTTGGGGCTGATCTCCTGCACTTCTTTATAACCCTGGCCGACGCCATCGGCGACAACCGTTTTACGCTGGCGGGGATATTTGAACTTCACGCTCTTGGCAAAAAACTCGCCTTTATCCTTCTGGAAATAGATTTTCAGGATATCGTTGTTGGCTTCTTGCCGCAGGCTGTAACGATCGATCTCTTCAGGATTAGTAATGCCCAGACTTTTCAGATTGTCATACATAGCGGTACCCTTAAGCTCACTATAACCATTGAATAATTAACGAAAAGCCTTGTTTACGCCACTCGCAGATGTAAAAAAAGCGGGCTAAGCCCGCTTTTTCAAATTGCTGTTAGTCGATGGTGCGTAACAGTTCGTTGATTCCCACTTTGCCACGCGTTTTGGCATCAACCTTTTTCACTATCACCGCGCAGTACAGGCTGTATTTGCCATCTTTCGACGGCAGGTTGCCGGAAACGACAACGGAGCCCGCCGGAACGCGGCCATAATGCACTTCGCCAGTTTCGCGATCATAAATACGGGTGCTCTGACCGATGTATACGCCCATGGAGATAACGGAGCCTTCTTCGACGATCACGCCTTCTACTACTTCAGAACGCGCACCGATGAAGCAGTTATCTTCAATGATGGTCGGGTTAGCCTGTAACGGCTCCAGTACGCCGCCAATGCCAACGCCGCCGGACAGGTGTACGTTTTTACCGATTTGCGCACAGGACCCGACAGTCGCCCAGGTATCAACCATCGTACCTTCATCAACATAAGCGCCGATGTTTACGTAAGATGGCATCAGCACGGTGTTACGGGCGATAAACGCGCCCTGACGCACGGCCGCAGGCGGAACCACGCGGAAACCTTCCTTCTGGAAGCGCGCTTCGTCATAGTCGGCGAATTTCATCGGCACTTTATCGAAGTAACGGCTTTCCGCACCATCGATAACCTGATTATCGTTAATACGAAAAGAGAGCAGGACCGCTTTTTTCAGCCACTGATGCGTGACCCACTGACCCTCAATCTTTTCTGCGACGCGCAGAGCACCGGAATCCAGTAAAGAAATAACCTGATTCACCGCTTCGCGGGTTACGGTATCCACATTTGCCGGAGTAATGTCGGCACGGCGCTCGAAAGCGGATTCAATAACGTTCTGTAACTGCTGCATTGTTAAACTCTTTCCATAATAAATAAAAACATCACCCTTTATCGTTTGGATTGAGGGCCTCTGTCAACCGTTGATGCACTTCCTGCTGCAGCTCATTATTAAGGGCGCGCCGGTCGGCGGTGGCGATTATGAATAAATCTTCTACTCGCTCGCCAATAGTTGTAATTCGGGCGCCATGCAGCGAAATTCCCAGATCGGCAAAAATCTGCCCGACCCGCGCCAGCAGTCCTGGCTGGTCGAGAGCGATAAGCTCGAGGAATGATTTTCGATCGGTATGAGTTGGTAGAAAAGTCACTTCGGTATCGACGGTGAAATGACGTAATTTTGCCGGCTGGCGACGCGGTTGCGGCGGCTGCCAGCTACGCTGAGTGATCGCCTGTTCCAGCCCAAAACGGATCGCTTCGTGTCGGTCTGACGACAGCGGGCTGCCGTCCGGCTCCAGCACAATGAACGTATCCATCGCCATCCCATCACGGGTGGTGAAAATCTGCGCATCGTGGACGCTCAGATTACGCCGGTCCAGTTCGGCGCAAACGGCGGCAAACAGATACGGGCGATCCGGACTCCAGATAAAGATTTCCGTTCCTCCACGCGTTGCCTGCGGGCTAAGCAGAATGAGCGGCTCTTTGAGGTCATGTTGTAAGAGATGACGCGCATGCCAGGCCAGTTGATTTGGACTGTGGCGCACGAAATAGTTCGCCCGACAGCGTGACCAGATATGGTGCAGCGCTTCTTCATCAATGTTATCCATCCGCAATAACGCCAACGCCTGAAGCTGATGGTGACGCACGCGCTCGCGCATATCCGGCGTGTTTTGCATCCCACGCCGTAGCTGTTTTTCCGTGGCAAAGTACAGCTCGCGCAGCAGGCTTTGCTTCCAGCTATTCCACAGCGTTTCGTTGGTGGCGCAAATATCCGCGACGGTCAGGCACACCAAAAAGCGCAGGCGGTGTTCCGTTTGCACTTCTTCGGCGAATTGCTTAATCACTTCGGGATCCTGAATATCGCGACGTTGAGCGGTGACTGACATCAGTAAATGCTGGCGCACCAGCCACACGATCAGCTGTGTTTCGCGGGAGTTCAGGCCGTGCAGCTCGGCGAATTTGAGTACGTCCTGAGCACCGAGAACCGAATGATCGCCACCGCGGCCTTTGGCGATATCATGGAACAAAGCGGCAATCAGAATTAGCTCCGGCTGCCGCAGGCGCGGCCACAGATCCACACACAGCGGATGGCGCTGGCGGGTATCTTCATTGGCAAAACTTTCCAGCTTGAGCATTACGCGAATGGTGTGTTCATCCACCGTATAGGCATGAAACAGGTCAAACTGCATTTGGCCGACTATATGCGACCATTGCGGCATATAGGCCCACAATACGCTGTGGCGATGCATCGGCAGCAGACCGCGGCTCACCGCGCCCGGATGGCGTAACATGCTGAGAAACAGCGAGCGCGCTTCCGGGATATAGCATAACGGCTGCGTTAAATGACGGCGGGCATGGCGCAGATGGCGCAGCGTGGTGGAGTAAATCCCGCTGATTGCGCTGTTACGCACCATGATGTAAAACATCCGCAATATCGCTTCGGGTTTGCGGATAAACAGGTCATCGCTGCGCAGATCAATCAAGGAGCCGCGCAGTTGAAAGTCGTCATCAATCGGACGCGGCTTTTCGTCGGCGGGCATAGCGAGGATCGCCTCGTCGAACAGCTGCAACAGCATGTGGTTCAGTTCGCTGACCCGTCGTGTGACGCGGAAGTAGTCTTTCATCATCCGCTCGATAGGCTCATTGCCCTCGCCGCCGTAGTTTAGCCGTTGGGCTACGCTGAGCTGACGATCAAACAGCAGTCGGTTATCGTAACGACTCACGATCAGGTGCAGAGCAAAGCGTATGCGCCACAGGATATGCAAGCATTCATTCAGCTCGGCACGCTCCGCCAGCGTCAAAAAGCCGAAACCAACCATCTCATCCAGTGAGGTTGCGCCAAAATGGCGGCGGGCGACCCATTGTAGAGTGTGGATGTCGCGCAGGCCGCCGGGGCTGCTTTTGATATCGGGTTCCAGATTGTAGCTGGTGCCGTGATAACGCTGGTGGCGTTGGTTTTGCTCTTCCACTTTGGCGGCGTAAAACTTATCGGACGGCCAGAAACCTTCGCTAAAAATATGCTTTTGTAGCTCAAGAAACAGCGCCACGTCGCCAATCAGCAGGCGTGTTTCTATCAGATTAGTGGCGACGGTTAAATCTGATAAACCTTCCAGCAGACACTCTTCCAGCGTACGCACGCTGTGGCCCACTTCCAGCCTCACGTCCCACAACAGCGTTAACAGCTCACCGACTTTTTCGGCCTGCGCGTCAGGGAGCTTTTTACGGCTGAGGATCAACAGGTCAATGTCGGAAAGCGGGTGCAGTTCGCCGCGCCCGTAACCCCCAACGGCAACCAGCGCCAGGTCGGCAATTTGGCCAAAACCGGCTTCAATCCACAGGCGTTGTAGCAACTGGTCAATAAATTCGGTACGGGCCTCAATGAGCTGTTCAGCGGAAATTCCGCTGTCAAACGCTTCGCCTAACCAGCGCTGGAACGTGTCGATATGCGCTTTAATGCCGGCGCAGTTGAGATCATTCTGTGGCCAGGTTCCGGGGTTTTGCGGTTGGCCAGGCAGGGTGGGGAGGGCTGTATTTGCGTGCTGTTCAGGAAGAGTATTCATTATGCGCCACCCATTAAAAAGCCGGATGATGGCGTGAACGCCTTATCCGGCCTACGAAGTAGTACAATTTGTAGGCCTGATAAGATGCGGAGGCATCGCCATCAGGCAAAACATTATTCGTCGTGTGTGATGATCGCCGGGATGGTGTCATCCTTGCGTAACGTCAGGATCTCACAGCCGTTTTCTGTCACCACAATAGTATGCTCGTACTGAGCAGACAAGCTGCGGTCTTTGGTTTTCACCGTCCAGCCGTCTTTCATGGTGCGGATGCGGTAATCACCGGCATTCAGCATCGGTTCTACGGTGAAGGTCATGCCCGGCTGCAGTACCACGCCGCCGTCGTCCGCATCGTAGTGCAGAACCTGAGGCTCCTCGTGGAAGCCGCGACCGATACCGTGACCGCAGTATTCACGTACTACAGAGAAGCCTTCACCTTCCGCGTATTTCTGAATCGCTGCACCCAACGTGCGCAGGCGAATGCCCGGTTTAACCATCCGCAGCGCCAGATACAGGCTTTCCTGCGTTACACGGCACAGACGTTCGCCCAGAATGGTGGGCTTGCCGACGATAAACATTTTAGAGGTATCGCCGTGGAATTCGTCTTTAATCACGGTCACGTCGATGTTAACGATATCACCATCTTTCAGGTGCTTCGCGTCGTCCGGGATCCCGTGGCACACCACTTCGTTAATCGAGATACACACGGATTTAGGGTAACCGTGGTAGCCCAGGCACGCGGAAATGGCCTGCTGCTCATTAACGATGTAGTCATTACAGATGCGATCCAGTTCGCCGGTGCTGACGCCCGGTTTAATGAACGGTTCGATCATCTCCAGTACTTCCGCCGCCAGACGGCCAGCGACGCGCATTTTTTCGATTTCTTCAGGGGTCTTGATTGAGATAGCCATGAATTCTGTCCATCAGTGCCGATTATTTTCGGCAATAATTGTGTAAGTGCTGACAATGGTATCAGTCAGGGGTGTACCCTGCCAAATTGAGAATCATTCTGAACTTCGCCTTTCGTGCCACAGGTGCGTTGGCTACATTTTTTCACCCCGGTCACTTACTGGCCGTAAGCTCCCGGGGATTCAAAAATTTGCCGTCTGCCTGTAACACGAAATTCATCGTTCAATTCAGCACTGAGTGCCAACAATTATTGGTGTCGGTGGCGTATTTGTGGTATAAAGCGCGCCGGACTTCCGATCCATTCGAAGACTACACACGATGGACGGGAGCGACAAATCTCACTTTGTGTAACAACACACACGTATCGGCACATATTCCGGGGTGCCCTTTGGGGTCGGTAATATGGGATGCGTGGAGGCTTAACCCCAACTTTTATATATAGAGGTTTTAATCATGGCAACTGTTTCCATGCGCGACATGCTCAAGGCTGGTGTTCACTTTGGTCACCAGACCCGTTACTGGAACCCGAAAATGAAGCCGTTCATCTTCGGTGCGCGTAACAAAGTTCACATCATCAACCTTGAGAAAACTGTACCGATGTTCAACGAAGCTCTGGCTGAACTGAACAAGATCTCTGCTCGTAAAGGTAAAATCCTTTTCGTTGGTACTAAACGCGCTGCAAGCGAAGCGGTGAAAGAAGCTGCTAACAGCTGCGACCAGTTCTTCGTGAACCATCGCTGGCTGGGCGGTATGCTGACTAACTGGAAAACCGTTCGTCAGTCCATCAAACGTCTGAAAGATCTGGAAACTCAGTCTCAGGACGGTACTTTCGAAAAGCTGACCAAGAAAGAAGCGCTGATGCGTACTCGTGAGCTTGAGAAACTGGAAAACAGCCTGGGCGGTATCAAAGACATGGGCGGTCTGCCGGACGCTCTGTTCGTAATCGATGCTGACCACGAGCACATTGCTATCAAAGAAGCAAACAACCTGGGTATCCCGGTATTTGCTATCGTTGATACCAACTCTGATCCGGACGGTGTTGACTTCGTTATCCCGGGTAACGACGACGCAATCCGTGCTGTGACCCTGTACCTGGGCGCTGTAGCTACTACCGTTCGTGAAGGCCGTTCTCAGGATCTGGCTTCCCAGGCGGAAGAAAGCTTCGTAGAAGCTGAATAATAAGGCACGCTCGTTAGAGCCCTTATAGACCAGGTAGTATCACGTTTGGTTAGGGGGCCTGTATATGGCCCCCTTTTTCACTTTTAAATCTGTGCGGTTTCATGCCGGGCAGATCAAATCTTCCGAGGATTTTAGAATGGCTGAAATTACCGCATTCCTGGTAAAAGAGCTGCGTGAGCGTACTGGCGCAGGCATGATGGATTGCAAAAAAGCACTGACTGAAGCTAATGGCGACATCGAGCTGGCAATCGAAAACATGCGTAAGTCCGGCGCAATCAAAGCGGCGAAAAAAGCAGGCAACGTTGCTGCTGACGGCGTAATCAAAACCAAAATCGACGGCAACATCGCTTTCATTCTGGAAGTTAACTGCCAGACTGACTTCGTTGCTAAAGATGCTGGTTTCCAGGCATTTGCTGACAAAGTACTGGACGCTGCCGTTGCTGGCAAAATCACTGACGTTGAAGTTCTGAAAGCACAGTTCGAAGAAGAACGTGTTGCGTTGGTTGCTAAAATCGGTGAGAACATCAACATTCGTCGCGTGGCTTCCCTGGAAGGCGAAGTTCTGGGTAACTACCAGCACGGTGCGCGTATCGGTGTTCTGGTTGCTGCAACTGGCGCTGACGAAGAACTGGTTAAACAGCTGGCAATGCACGTTGCTGCAAGCAAACCAGAATTCGTTAAGCCGGAAGACGTTTCTGCTGAAGTGGTAGAGAAAGAATACCAGGTTCAGCTGGACATCGCCATGCAGTCTGGCAAGCCGAAAGAAATCGCAGAGAAAATGGTTGAAGGCCGCATGAAGAAATTCACCGGCGAAGTTTCTCTGACTGGCCAGCCTTTCGTTATGGAACCGAGCAAATCTGTTGGTCAGCTGCTGAAAGAGCACAATGCTGACGTAACTGGTTTCATCCGCTTCGAAGTGGGTGAAGGCATCGAGAAAGTTGAGACTGACTTTGCAGCAGAAGTTGCTGCGATGTCCAAGCAGTCTTAATTTTTAATGGAGCCGCCTGAGGGCGGCTTCTTTTTGTGTCTGGCTTGTAAATTCAGCGAACCGCTATAGTGGTCATGCTGAAAAGCGACATACAATGTCGCCGGAATTAACTCATCTCATTCGTTGACAGTCTCAGGAAAGAAACATGGCTACCAATGCAAAACCCGTCTACAAACGTATTCTGCTTAAGTTAAGTGGCGAAGCTCTGCAAGGTTCAGAAGGCTTCGGTATTGATGCAAGCATACTTGACCGTATGGCTCAGGAAATCAAAGAGCTGGTTGAGCTGGGTATTCAGGTTGGCGTAGTGATTGGTGGCGGTAACCTGTTCCGTGGCGCTGGTCTGGCGAAAGCAGGGATGAACCGCGTTGTGGGCGACCACATGGGCATGTTAGCCACCGTAATGAACGGTCTGGCGATGCGCGATGCGCTTCACCGCGCCTATGTGAACGCTCGCTTGATGTCCGCCATTCCTCTGAACGGCGTGTGTGATAACTACAGCTGGGCGGAAGCTATCAGCCTGCTGCGTAACAACCGCGTTGTTATTTTGTCTGCAGGTACCGGCAATCCGTTCTTCACTACCGATTCAGCAGCCTGTCTGCGCGGTATTGAAATTGAAGCGGATGTAGTACTGAAAGCCACCAAAGTGGACGGCGTATTTACTGCCGACCCGGCTAAAGATCCTACGGCGACCATGTACGAACAGTTGACCTACACTGAAGTACTGGATAAAGAGCTGAAAGTGATGGATCTGGCAGCGTTCACGCTGGCTCGTGACCACAAATTGCCGATTCGTGTCTTTAACATGAACAAACCGGGTGCGCTGCGCCGTGTTGTTATGGGTGAAAAAGAAGGCACGTTAATCACGGAATAATTCCCGTTGCGGCTAAATGCAGGTAATATTCCGCTTTAATGTCGCGGGATACGTCCCTCAAAATTAATCAAGACTATACTTGTCACACCTTGCGTGGTGGGTATGGTCTGACTGAAACGAGCTTTCAAGGATTCGTAACGTGATCAACGATATCAGAAAAGATGCTGAAGTACGCATGGACAAATGCGTCGAAGCGTTCAAAAATCAAATCAGCAAAATTCGTACGGGCCGTGCTTCTCCTAGCCTGCTGGATGGTATTGTCGTGGAATATTACGGCACGCCGACTCCGCTGCGCCAACTGGCAAGCGTAACGGTTGAAGATTCCCGTACCCTGAAAATCAACGTGTTTGACCGCTCCATGGGACCTGCCGTTGAAAAAGCAATTATGGCTTCCGACCTTGGTCTGAATCCAAGTTCAGCGGGTTCCGACATCCGCGTTCCGCTGCCTCCGCTGACCGAAGAACGTCGTAAAGATCTGACCAAGATCGTGCGTGGCGAAGCGGAAGGCGCGCGTGTTGCGGTACGTAACGTACGCCGCGATGCAAACGACAAAGTGAAAGCGCTGTTGAAAGATAAAGAGATCAGCGAAGATGACGATCGCCGTTCTCAGGACGAAGTACAGAAACTGACTGACGCAGCGATCAAGAAAGTTGATGCGGCGCTGGCAGAGAAAGAAACGGAACTGATGCAGTTCTGATTCATCTGTACGCTAAAAACGCCGCTTAGAAGGCCTGCAAGGGCTGGATGGCGGCGTTTTGCTTTTTCTGCCTATACCCTATTTTTCTGGATGTCTCATGAAGCAATTAACCATCCTGGGATCAACCGGTTCCATTGGTTGCAGTACGCTGGATGTAGTACGCCATAACCCGGAAAAATTTCGTGTTGCTGCGTTGGTTGCGGGTAAGAATGTTGCCCGTATGGTGGAGCAATGCCTGGAATTTTCTCCTCGCTATGCGGTAATGGACGATGAAAAAAGCGCGGCATTGCTAAAATCGGCTCTGCTGGAGCAGGGTAGCCGCACTGAAGTTATGAGTGGACAGCAGGCTGCCTGTGATATGGCCGCGCTGGATGATGTTGATCAGGTTATGGCGGCGATTGTCGGCGCAGCGGGCTTGCTGCCGACGCTTTCGGCGATCCGCGCGGGCAAAAGCATTTTGCTGGCGAACAAAGAGTCTCTGGTAACCTGCGGACGTCTGTTTATGGACGACGTGAAACGCCACAAAGCGCAGCTATTGCCGGTTGATAGCGAGCATAACGCGATTTTTCAGAGTTTACCGCAACCGATCCAACTCAATCTGGGATACGCTGACCTTGAGCAAAACGGCGTCGTGTCCGTGCTGCTTACCGGGTCTGGTGGCCCTTTCCGTGAAACGCCATTGCGCGATCTGGTTGCTATGACCCCCGATCAGGCATGTCGTCATCCGAATTGGTCGATGGGACGAAAAATTTCTGTCGATTCAGCCACCATGATGAATAAAGGTCTGGAATACATTGAAGCGCGTTGGTTATTTAATGCCAGCGCAAGCCAGATGGAAGTGCTGATTCATCCGCAGTCGGTTATTCATTCGATGGTTCGTTATCAGGATGGCAGCGTTCTGGCGCAGTTAGGGGAACCTGACATGCGTACACCTATTGCCCATACGATGGCATGGCCGGAACGTGTGAAGTCTGGCGTTAAGCCTGTCAACTTTTGCCAACTCAGTGCGTTGACGTTTTCCGCACCTGACTACCAGCGCTATCCGTGCCTGAAACTGGCGATGGACGCGTTTGAGCAAGGGCAGGCGGCGACGACCGCCCTGAACGCCGCGAATGAAATTACCGTTGCCGCATTTCTGGCGCAGCAGATTCGATTTACCGATATTGCCGATCTTAATTTATCCGTACTGGATAAGATGGATTTGCAGGAGCCGCAGAGCGTTGATGACGTACTGAAGGTTGATGCCATCGCGCGGGAAGTTGCCAGAAAAGCAGTGATGCGACTCTCAAGCTGATGATAATCCCTCTACGGAAGATCGTGCTATTTGTTAGCGTTGGGCTTCAGTGATATAGTCTGCGCCACTCGATCGCGGGTAGTTGCTTTTTGTCGGTCGGGTAAGCCGTGGTTTGACACGGCTTTTTTGTGTGAGGGCTTCAGTATTCCTGAGTACCGTAAATCCTTTCAGGGACTAAAAACGCGTTATGTTGTCTGCAACTAAACCATTAAGCGAAAATTTGCCAGCACATGGTTGCCGCCATGTAGCAATCATCATGGATGGCAATGGCCGCTGGGCGAAAAAGCAAGGGAAGATTCGCGCCTTTGGGCATAAGGCCGGAGCAAAATCCGTCCGCCGGGCTGTCTCTTTTGCTGCCAATAACGGTATTGATGCGTTAACGCTGTATGCCTTTAGCAGTGAGAACTGGAACCGACCTGCGCAGGAAGTGAGCGCGTTAATGGAACTGTTTGTGTGGGCGCTTGATAGCGAAGTGAAAAACCTGCATCGCCATAACGTACGTCTGCGTATTATCGGGGATATCAGTCGATTTAACTCACGTTTGCAAGAACGGATTCGCAAATCAGAAGCGCTTACCGCCCAGAATACCGGGTTGACGCTGAATATTGCAGCGAATTACGGTGGACGGTGGGATATTGTCCAGGGAGTCAGGCAACTGGCACAACAGGTGCAGGAAGGTCTGCTGCGTCCAGAGCAAATCGATGAAGAGATGCTTGGGCAGCAAATTTGTATGCATGAACTGGCCCCTGTGGATTTAGTGATAAGGACTGGGGGAGAGCATCGAATTAGTAATTTTCTGTTATGGCAAATTGCCTATGCCGAACTTTACTTTACGGATGTTCTCTGGCCCGATTTCGATGAACAAGACTTTGAAGGTGCGCTGCATGCCTTTGCTAATCGTGAGCGTCGTTTCGGCGGCACCGAGCCCGGTGATGAAAAAGCTTGATGGGGGTCGCTTTTGCTGAAGTATCGCCTGATTTCTGCTTTTGTTTTAATACCCGTTGTCATCGCGGCGCTGTTTTTGCTGCCGCCGGTGGGGTTCGCCATTGTTACGCTGGTCGTCTGTATGCTGGCCGCCTGGGAATGGGGACAGTTAAGCGGTTTTACCACGCGTACACAGCGAGTCTGGCTGGCGGTTTTGTGCGGGCTATTGCTGGCGCTAATGCTATTTTTACTGCCAGAATACCATCGCAATATTCATCAGCCGCTGGTTGAAGTATCGCTATGGGCGTCGCTGGGCTGGTGGATCGTCGCGCTGTTACTGGTACTGTTTTACCCAGGTTCGGCGTCGGTCTGGCGTAATTCCAAAACATTACGCATAATTTTCGGCGTACTAACCATTGTTCCTTTCTTTTGGGGAATGCTGGCGCTACGGGCATGGCACTATGATGAGAATCATTATAGTGGCGCGCTATGGCTGCTGTATGTCATGATCCTCGTCTGGGGAGCGGACTCTGGCGCGTATATGTTTGGTAAGCTGTTTGGCAAACACAAACTGGCGCCGAAGGTTTCTCCTGGTAAAACCTGGCAGGGTTTTATTGGCGGACTCGCTACTGCGGCCGTGATCTCATGGGGTTATGGCATGTGGGCGAATCTTGAAGTTGCGCCTGTCACCTTGCTTATTTGCTCCATCGTTGCAGCCCTGGCCTCCGTGCTGGGTGACCTGACTGAGAGTATGTTTAAGCGTGAAGCAGGTATTAAGGACAGTGGTCACTTAATTCCAGGACACGGCGGTATTCTGGATCGTATTGATAGCCTGACGGCTGCGGTACCGGTCTTTGCTTGCCTGTTGTTACTGGTATTCAGGACGCTCTAACGGATGGTCTTATGCTGAGTATTCTCTGGAATCTGGCTGCATTCATCGTCGCACTCGGTGTGCTTATCACCGTGCATGAATTTGGTCATTTCTGGGTTGCACGGCGCTGCGGAGTCCGCGTTGAGCGCTTTTCCATTGGCTTTGGAAAAGCGCTTTGGCGTCGTACCGATAAATTGGGTACAGAATACGTCATCGCTCTAATCCCCCTCGGCGGTTACGTCAAAATGCTGGATGAGCGCGCTGAACCGGTGGTACCGGAGCAGCGCCATTACGCTTTCAACAATAAAACGGTTGGGCAACGCGCAGCCATTATTGCCGCAGGTCCGATTGCAAACTTCCTTTTTGCTATTTTCGCTTACTGGCTGGTGTTTATCATCGGTGTCCCTGGCGTTCGTCCGGTTGTTGGTGAAATAACGCCCAACTCGATTGCTGCGCAGGCGCAAATTCAACCAGGTACGGAACTAAAAGCGGTTGATGGTATCGAAACCCCTGATTGGGATGCCGTGAGACTGCAGTTGGTTGCCAAAATTGGCGATGAGCATACGACGCTCAGCGTGGCGCAGTTTGGCAGTGACCAGCGGCAGGACAAAACGCTGGATTTACGCCATTGGGCATTTGAGCCAGACAAACAGGATCCCGTCTCCAGTTTAGGGATTCGCCCACGCGGTCCACAGATTGAACCAGTGCTGTCAGAAGTGCAGGTTAACTCGGCTGCAAGTAAGGCGGGTTTGCAAGCTGGCGACAGGATCGTTAAAGTCAATGGTCAGCCGCTGACGCAATGGATGACGTTCGTGACGCTGGTGCGCGATAATCCGGATGAGCCGTTAGCGCTAGATATTGAAAGACAAGGAAGTTCCTTGTCTTTAACGTTAACCCCAGATTCAAAACAGGTTAACGGGAAGGCAGAAGGTTTTGCGGGCGTGGTGCCTAAAATTATTCCTCTGCCTGATGAGTATAAGACTGTACGCCAGTATGGGCCCTTCAGCGCCATCCTCGAAGCCTCGGATAAAACGTGGCAGTTGATGAAGCTGACGGTCAGTATGCTGGGAAAATTGATTACCGGTGATGTAAAACTGAACAACCTCAGTGGGCCGATTTCTATCGCCCAGGGGGCTGGGATGTCAGCGGAGTTCGGGGTGATTTATTACCTGATGTTCCTTGCGCTTATCAGCGTGAACTTAGGGATAATTAACCTGTTTCCGTTGCCCGTTCTTGACGGGGGGCATCTGCTGTTCCTGGCGATTGAAAAGCTGAAGGGCGGTCCGGTATCCGAGCGGGTTCAAGACTTTAGTTATCGCATTGGCTCTATCTTGCTGGTGTTGTTAATGGGGCTTGCACTTTTCAATGATTTCTCTCGGTTGTAAGAGAGTGTTAGGAAGAACGCATAATAACGATGGCGATGAAAAAGTTGCTCATAGCGTCGCTGCTGTTTAGCAGCGCCACCGTATACGGTGCTGAAGGGTTCGTAGTGAAGGACATTCATTTCGAAGGCCTACAGCGAGTCGCCGTTGGTGCGGCTCTCCTCAGTATGCCGGTGCGCACAGGCGACACGGTTAATGATGAAGACATCAGTAATACCATTCGTGCTCTGTTCGCCACCGGTAACTTTGAGGATGTCCGCGTCCTGCGCGATGGTGATACCCTTCTGGTTCAGGTAAAAGAACGTCCGACGATTGCCAGCATCACTTTCTCCGGTAACAAATCGGTGAAAGACGACATGCTGAAGCAAAACCTCGAGGCGTCTGGCGTACGTGTTGGCGAGTCTCTGGATCGCACCACGCTTGCCGATATCGAAAAAGGCCTGGAAGATTTCTACTATAGCGTCGGTAAGTACAGCGCCAGTGTGAAAGCGGTGGTAACGCCGTTGCCGCGTAACCGCGTTGACCTCAAACTGGTCTTCCAGGAAGGTGTTTCGGCGAAGATCCAACAGATCAATATCGTCGGCAACCATGCTTTCTCGACTGACGAACTTATCTCTCACTTCCAACTGCGTGATGAAGTGCCGTGGTGGAACGTGGTGGGCGATCGTAAATACCAGAAACAGAAACTCGCGGGCGATCTTGAAACCCTGCGCAGCTACTATCTGGATCGCGGTTATGCTCGTTTCAATATCGATTCTACCCAGGTCAGCCTGACGCCGGATAAAAAAGGTATCTACATCACCGTTAACATCACTGAAGGCGATCAGTACAAGCTTTCTGGAGTCGAGGTGAGCGGTAACCTGGCCGGACACTCCGCCGAAATTGAGAGCCTGACCAAAATCGAGCCAGGCGAACTCTATAACGGCACCAAAGTGACCAAAATGGAAGATGATATCAAGAAGCTTCTGGGGCGCTATGGCTATGCCTATCCGCGCGTTCAGTCGCAGCCTGAAATCAACGATGCCGACAAAACCGTTAAATTACGCGTAAATGTGGATGCGGGTAACCGTTTCTATGTGCGTAAGATTCGCTTTGAAGGTAACGACACGTCTAAAGATTCCGTTTTGCGTCGCGAAATGCGTCAGATGGAAGGCGCATGGTTGGGCAGCGATCTGGTCGACCAGGGTAAAGAACGTCTGAACCGTCTGGGTTACTTTGAAACCGTCGATACTGATACTCAGCGTGTTCCGGGCCGTCCGGATCAGGTTGATGTGGTCTATAAGGTGAAAGAGCGTAACACCGGTAGCTTTAACTTCGGCGTCGGTTACGGTACCGAGAGCGGCGTGAGCTTCCAGGCTGGCGTTCAGCAGGATAACTGGTTAGGTACCGGTTATTCCGTCGGTATTAACGGCACCAAAAACGACTACCAGACCTATACTGAGCTATCTGTCACCAACCCGTACTTCACCGTTGACGGTGTGAGCCTTGGCGGCCGCGTCTTCTATAACGACTTTGAAGCGGATGATGCAGATCTGTCCGACTATACCAACAAAAGTTATGGTACTGACGTAACGCTCGGCTTCCCGGTTAACGAATACAATACGCTGCGTGCTGGTCTGGGTTATGTACATAACAAACTGTCCAACATGCAGCCGCAGATTGCGATGGATCGTTATCTTGAGTCGATGGGACAACCTGCTGATACCAGCAGTTTTGCCGCTGATGACTTCACCTTTAACTACGGTTGGACATATAACAAGCTTGACCGTGGCTACTTCCCGACAGACGGTACGCGCGTCAACCTGAATGGTAAAGTGACCATTCCGGGTTCTGATAACGAATACTACAAATTGTCGATGGATACCGCGACCTACGTGCCGATTGATGACGATCACAAATGGGTTGTCCTGGGCCGTACCAAGTGGGGTTATGGTGATGGCATCGGTAGCAAAGAGATGCCGTTCTACGAGAACTTCTATGCTGGTGGTTCCAGTACCGTGCGTGGTTTCCAGTCGAATACTATCGGCCCGAAAGCGGTTTATAAAAATGGCGCCCACACTAGCTGGGACGATAATAATGATTACGAAGACTGTACCAAGGAAGCTGGCTGTAAATCTGATGATGCGGTAGGTGGTAACGCCATGGCTGTAGCCAGCCTGGAATTTATTACCCCAACGCCGTTCATCAGCGACAAGTATGCCAACTCGGTTCGTACCTCCTTCTTCTGGGATATGGGTACCGTTTGGGATACAAACTGGGATCCGTCATCTGCGCCGTCGGATGTACCGGACTATAGCGATCCGAGCAATATCCGTATGTCAGCAGGTATCGCTTTACAATGGATGTCCCCATTGGGGCCGTTGGTTTTCTCCTACGCCCAGCCGTTCAAGAAGTACGATGGAGACAAAGCGGAACAGTTCCAGTTTAACATTGGTAAAACCTGGTAATTGTTCTTCGCAAAGGAATGTAGTGGTAGTGTAGCGCTGACTTTAGGCGATCTTGCATGGGATCGCCTGGCCACGCAAAGAACTGTACCTACGGGTGCAAATGGGATGGTAAGGAGTTAATTGTGAAAAAGTGGTTATTAGCTGCAGGTCTCGGTTTAGCGATGGCAACGTCCGCACAGGCCGCTGACAAAATTGCAATCGTCAACATGGGTAGCCTGTTCCAACAGGTTGCACAGAAGACAGGTGTTTCCGCTACGCTGGAAAACGAGTTCAAAGGCCGTGCCAGCGAACTGCAGCGCATGGAATCCGATCTGCAATCTAAAATGCAGCGTCTGCAATCTATGAAAGCGGGTAGCGATCGTACCAAGCTGGAAAAAGACGTTATGGCTCAGCGCCAGACTTTCTCTCAGAAAGCTCAGGCTTTTGAGCAGGATCGTGCGCGTCGTTCCAACGAAGAACGTGGCAAACTGGTTACTCGTATCCAGACAGCTGTGAAATCTGTTGCTAACAGCCAGAGCATCGATCTGGTCGTTGACGCAAACACCGTTGCATACAATAGCAGCGATGTAAAAGACATCACCGCTGACGTACTGAAACAGGTTAAATAAGTAATGCCTTCAATTCGACTGGCTGATTTAGCAGAGCAGTTGGATGCAGAATTACACGGTGATGGCGATATCGTCATCACCGGCGTAGCGTCCATGCAATCTGCACAAACTGGCAATATCACATTTATGGTGAATCCTAAGTACCGTGAACACTTAGGCGTATGCCAGGCTTCTGCCGTTGTGATGACGCAGGACGATCTTCCTTTTGCTAAGAGTGCGGCGCTGGTAGTGAAGAATCCCTACCTGACCTATGCTCGTATGGCGCAAATTTTAGATACCACGCCGCAGCCCGCACAGAACATTGCACCGAGTGCAGCGATCGATGCGACGGCGAAGCTGGGTAAAAATGTCTCTGTGGGCGCAAATGCGGTCATTGAGTCTGGCGTAGAGCTGGGCGATAACGTTGTTATCGGCGCAGGCTGCTTCGTCGGAAAAAATACAAAAATCGGTGCAGGTTCGCGTTTGTGGGCGAATGTGACGATTTACCACGACATTCAGATCGGTGAGAACTGCCTGATCCAGTCCAGCACTGTCGTCGGATCGGATGGATTTGGTTACGCGAACGATCGTGGTAACTGGGTGAAGATCCCGCAGCTTGGTCGGGTGATTATCGGCGATCGCGTCGAGATCGGTGCTTGTACCACCATTGACCGTGGTGCTCTGGACGATACTGTGATCGGTAATGGTGTTATCATTGATAATCAATGCCAGATTGCACATAACGTTGTGATTGGCGACAATACGGCGGTAGCCGGTGGCGTCATTATGGCGGGTAGCCTGAAGATTGGCCGTTACTGCATGATTGGCGGCGCCAGCGTGATCAATGGGCATATGGAAATATGCGACAAAGTCACGGTAACTGGCATGGGTATGGTGATGCGTCCTATCACTGAACCTGGCGTCTACTCCTCAGGCATTCCGCTACAACCCAATAAGGTATGGCGTAAAACAGCTGCACTGGTGATGAATATTGATGATATGAGCAAGCGCCTCAAAGCGATTGAGCGCAAGGTTAATCAACAAGACTAAAGCACCTTTTTTGCATGTCTGACTTTTCGGCCTGTCCCATTCATACGATTGCGACAGGCCGTGTTATTATTGCCTTTTAGTATATTTTGACAGGAAGAGTATTTTGACTACTAACACTCATACTCTGCATATTGAAGAGATTTTAGAACTTCTGCCGCACCGTTTTCCGTTTCTGCTGGTTGACCGTGTGCTGGATTTTGAAGAAGGTCGTTTTCTGCGCGCAGTGAAAAATGTATCCGTTAATGAGCCTTTCTTCCAGGGCCACTTCCCGGGCAAACCTATTTTCCCTGGCGTACTGATTCTGGAAGCGATGGCGCAGGCCACTGGTATCCTTGCGTTTAAAAGCGTAGGAAAACTGGAACCAGGCGAACTGTACTATTTCGCGGGTATTGACGAAGCACGCTTTAAGCGTCCTGTCGTGCCGGGCGATCAGATGATCATGGAAGTGACTTTCGAGAAAACGCGCCGTGGCCTGACCCGTTTTAAAGGGGTTGCGCTGGTCGACGGTAAAGTTGTGTGCGAAGCAACGATGATGTGTGCCCGTAGCCGGGAGGCCTGATACGTGATTGATAAATCCGCCTTTATTCACCCTACCGCCATTGTGGAAGAGGGCGCCAGTATTGGCGCTAACGCTCACATTGGCCCATTTTGTATTGTTGGACCCCATGTTGAAATTGGTGAGGGTACCGTACTGAAGTCTCATGTTGTCGTGAATGGCCATACAAAAATTGGTCGCGATAACGAGATCTATCAGTTTGCCTCCATCGGCGAAGTTAACCAGGATCTTAAATATGCTGGCGAACCGACCCGCGTGGAAATTGGCGATCGCAACCGCATCCGCGAAAGCGTCACCATTCATCGTGGCACAGTGCAGGGCGGTGGAGTGACGAAGGTGGGCAGCGATAACTTACTGATGATTAATGCGCACGTCGCGCATGATTGTACGGTAGGCAACCGCTGTATTCTGGCGAATAACGCCACGCTTGCCGGACATGTTTCGCTGGATGATTTTGTTATCATCGGCGGTATGACTGCGGTGCATCAATTCTGCATCATCGGCGCGCATGTGATGGTTGGCGGCTGTTCTGGCGTTGCTCAGGATGTGCCACCGTACGTTATCGCCCAGGGCAACCACGCGACGCCGTTTGGCGTCAACATCGAAGGCCTGAAGCGTCGTGGGTTCACCCGCGAAGCGATTACCGCGATTCGTAATGCCTACAAAGCGTTGTACCGTAGCGGTAAAACGCTGGAAGAAGTGAAGCCGGAAATCGCCGAACTGGCGAAACAGTACCCCGATGTCCAGGCTTTCAGCGACTTCTTTGAGCGCTCAACGCGTGGTCTGATTCGTTAATGACTGAGCAGCGTCCTTTAACGATTGCCCTCGTCGCCGGAGAAACCTCCGGCGATATTCTTGGTGCAGGGCTAATTCGTGCACTCAAAGCTCGTGTTCCCAATGCGCGTTTTGTTGGCGTGGCGGGGCCGCTAATGCAGGCCGAAGGCTGTGAAGCCTGGTACGAAATGGAAGAACTGGCGGTGATGGGCATTGTTGAAGTGCTCGGACGTCTGCGCCGTTTACTGCATATTCGTGCCGATCTCACTCGTCGATTCACCGATCTCAAGCCGGATGTTTTCGTTGGTATTGATGCGCCTGATTTCAATATTACCCTTGAAGGGAACTTGAAAAAGCAGGGCATAAAAACCATTCATTATGTCAGTCCGTCCGTCTGGGCGTGGCGACAGAAACGCGTTTTCAAAATAGGCAGATCCACCAATATGGTGCTGGCCTTTCTGCCTTTCGAAAAAGCGTTTTATGACAAATTTAACGTCCCGTGCCGCTTTATCGGCCACACCATGGCGGATGCCATGCCGTTGGATCCGGATAAAAACGCGGCACGTGATATTCTGGGTATTCCCCACGATGCTCACTGCCTGGCGCTGCTGCCTGGAAGCCGTGGCGCTGAAGTGGAGATGCTCAGCGCCGATTTTCTGAAAACGGCGCAGCTGTTACGTCAGCATTACCCGGATCTCGAAGTGGTGGTGCCGCTGGTCAATGCCAAACGCCGGGAGCAGTTTGAGCGTATCAAGGCTGAGGTTGCGCCGGAGCTTTCCGTGCATCTGCTTAATGGCATGGGACGTGAAGCGATGGTGGCCAGCGACGCCGCACTGCTGGCTTCAGGCACCGCTGCGCTGGAGTGTATGCTGGCAAAGTGTCCGATGGTGGTCGGCTACCGCATGAAACCCTTCACCTTCTGGCTGGCGAAGCGTCTGGTGAAAACGGATTACGTTTCGCTACCTAACCTGTTAGCGGGAAGAGAACTGGTTAAAGAGCTGTTGCAGGAAGAGTGTGAGCCGCATGCGCTGGCGCAAGCGCTGTTGCCGTTACTGGCGAATGGCAAAACCAGCCATGCGATGCACGACACATTCCGTGAACTGCACCAGCAGATCCGTTGCAATGCCGATGAGCAGGCAGCGGATGCAGTCCTGGAGTTAGCGCAATGATTGAATTTGTTTATCCGCATACGCATTTAGTGGCGGGTGTGGATGAAGTCGGGCGTGGTCCTTTGGTCGGTGCGGTTGTTACTGCTGCCGTTATTCTGGATCCGGCTCGCCCGATTATCGGTCTTAACGACTCAAAAAAACTGTCAGAAAAACGTCGCCTGGCGCTGTTTGATGAAATCAAAGAAAAAGCGTTAAGCTGGAGCGTAGGCCGTGCAGAACCGCATGAAATCGACGATCTGAATATTTTGCATGCCACCATGCTGGCGATGCAGCGTGCGGTCGCGGGTCTGCATATTGCGCCAGAATACGTACTGATTGACGGCAATCGTTGCCCGGCATTACCGGTACCGTCGATGGCGGTAGTCAAAGGTGATAGCCGCGTTGCGGAGATTAGCGCAGCGTCAATACTGGCAAAAGTGACCCGCGATGCTGAAATGGCTGCGCTGGATACGGTTTTTCCGCAGTATGGTTTTGCACAGCACAAAGGCTATCCAACTGCTTTTCATCTGGAAAAATTGGCACTGTATGGCGCGACAGAGCACCATCGCCGCAGTTTTGGCCCCGTCAAACGCGCACTGGGACTCACGTCCTGATTCTTGTGTCGAAGGAATCTGAAGATGTCTGAACCACGTTTCGTCCACCTCCGGGTGCACAGCGACTACTCCATGATCGATGGGCTGGCGAAAACCGGGCCGCTGGTGAAGAAGGCGGCCGCGTTAGGCATGCCCGCGCTGGCGATTACCGATTTTACCAACCTCTGTGGTCTGGTGAAGTTTTACGGAGCGGGTCACTGCGCCGGTATTAAACCGATTGTTGGTGCAGATTTTCATGTCCGCAGTGAGCTATTGGGTGATGAACTCACGCAACTCACCGTGCTGGCCGCTAACAATACCGGCTATCAGAATCTGACGTTGTTGATATCAAAAGCCTATCAGCGCGGTTATGGCGCAGAAGGGCCGGTCATCGACAGGGACTGGCTGGTCGAGCTAAAAGAAGGTTTGATTTTGCTCTCCGGCGGTCGCATGGGCGACGTCGGACGTAGCTTGTTGCGCGGTAATAGCGCCCTGGTTGACGAATGCGTGGCGTTTTACGAAGCGCATTTTCCGGATAGCTACTTCCTTGAGCTGATCCGTACCGGCAGACAAGATGAAGAAAACTATCTGCATGCCGCGGTAGAACTGGCCGAAAGGCGTGGTTTGCCGGTGGTGGCGACCAACGATGTTCGCTTCCTGGAAACCGGTGATTTCGACGCGCATGAAATCCGTGTGGCGATCCACGACGGATTCACCCTTGACGATCCCAAACGTCCGCGTAACTACTCCGCGCAGCAGTATATGCGCAGCGAAGACGAGATGTGCGAACTGTTCTCCGATATCCCGGAGGCGCTGCAAAACACCGTCGAAATCGCCAAACGCTGTAACGTCACGGTGCGCCTTGGCGAATATTTCCTGCCGCAGTTCCCGACCGGCGATATGACCACCGAGGACTTCCTCGTGGCCAAGTCGAAAGAGGGTCTGGAAGAGCGTCTTGAATTCCTGTTCCCGGATCCGGAAGTGCGCGCCAAGCGTCGTCCGGAGTATGACGAGCGTCTGGATGTGGAACTACAGGTTATCAACCAGATGGGATTCCCTGGCTACTTCCTGATCGTTATGGAATTTATCCAGTGGTCGAAGGATAACGGTGTACCAGTCGGTCCGGGACGTGGTTCCGGCGCAGGTTCGCTGGTGGCCTATGCGCTAAAAATTACCGACTTGGATCCGCTGGAATTTGACCTGCTGTTCGAACGTTTCCTCAACCCGGAACGTGTCTCAATGCCCGACTTCGACGTTGACTTCTGTATGGAGAAACGCGACCAGGTTATTGAACACGTGGCGGAAATGTACGGTCGTGATGCGGTTTCACAGATTATTACTTTCGGTACGATGGCGGCAAAAGCGGTTATCCGTGACGTGGGCCGCGTGCTGGGGCACCCGTACGGCTTCGTGGATCGTATTTCGAAACTGGTGCCGCCCGATCCGGGCATGACGTTGGCGAAAGCCTTCGAAGCTGAACCCCAACTGCCGGAAATCTATGAGGCGGATGAAGAGGTTAAAGCGCTGATCGATATGGCGCGTAAGCTGGAAGGCGTCACGCGTAACGCCGGTAAGCACGCCGGTGGTGTGGTTATCGCCCCGACCAAAATTACCGATTTTGCGCCGCTATACTGCGATGAACAGGGGCTACACCCGGTTACTCAGTTTGATAAGAACGACGTGGAATACGCCGGCCTGGTGAAGTTCGACTTCCTGGGTCTGCGCACGCTGACCATCATCAACTGGGCGCTGGAGATGATCAACGCCCGCCGTGAAAAGAACGGCGAGCCGCCGCTGGATATCGCAGCCATTCCGCTTGACGATAAGAAAAGCTTCGACATGCTGCAACGCTCGGAGACCACCGCGGTATTCCAGCTTGAATCCCGCGGCATGAAGGATCTGATCAAACGTCTGCAGCCTGACTGCTTCGAAGATATGATCGCACTGGTGGCCCTGTTCCGCCCAGGCCCGCTACAGTCGGGGATGGTAGATAACTTTATCGACCGTAAGCATGGGCGCGAAGAGATTTCCTACCCGGACGTACAATGGCAGCATGAGTGTCTGAAGCCGGTACTGGAGCCAACCTACGGCATTATCCTGTATCAGGAACAGGTTATGCAGATTGCCCAGGAGCTGTCCGGTTATACGCTTGGCGGCGCGGATATGTTGCGTCGTGCGATGGGTAAGAAAAAGCCGGAAGAGATGGCCAAGCAGCGCGGCACCTTTGAAGAAGGGGCGAAAAAGCGCGGCGTCGACGGCGAACTGGCGATGAAAATCTTTGACCTGGTGGAGAAATTCGCCGGTTACGGATTTAACAAATCACACTCCGCTGCCTATGCGCTGGTCTCTTACCAGACGCTGTGGCTGAAGGCACATTACCCTGCCGAGTTTATGGCGGCGGTAATGACGGCCGATATGGATAACACCGAGAAAGTGGTCGGGCTGGTGGATGAATGCTGGCGCATGGGGCTAAAAATCCTGCCGCCGGACATTAACTCCGGGCTTTACCATTTCCACGTTAACGATGATGGCGAGATTGTTTACGGCATCGGCGCGATAAAAGGCGTGGGTGAAGGGCCAATTGAAGCTATTATTGAGGCGCGCAACGAAGGCGGTTACTTCCGCGAGCTGTTTGATCTCTGTGCGCGTACGGATATCAAAAAACTTAATCGCCGGGTGCTGGAAAAACTGATTATGTCCGGGGCGTTTGACCGCCTTGGCCCACACCGCGCGGCGTTGATGAATTCGCTGAATGATGCGCTAAAAGCCGCCGATCAGCATGCGAAAGCCGAGGCTATTGGCCAGGCTGATATGTTTGGCGTGCTGGCGGAAGAGCCGGAACAAATTGAACAGTCTTATGCCAACTGTACACCGTGGCCTGAGCAGGTAGTATTAGACGGTGAGCGTGAAACGTTAGGGCTTTACCTGACGGGACACCCCATCAACCAGTATTTAAAAGAAATTGAGCGCTATGTTGGAGGCCACAGGCTGAAAGACATGCATCCGACAGAACGTGGTAAAGTCACCACGGCTGCGGGGCTCGTCATTGCCGCGCGGGTAATGGTCACCAAGCGCGGTAATCGTATCGGCATCTGTACACTGGATGACCGTTCCGGGCGTCTGGAAGTTATGTTGTTTACCGATGCCCTGGATAAATACCAGCAATTGCTGGAAAAAGACCGCATACTTATCGTCAGCGGACAGGTCAGCTTTGATGACTTCAGCGGCGGGCTTAAAATGATGGCCCGTGAAGTCATGGATATTGACGAAGCCCGGGAAAAATATGCTCGCGGGCTTGCTATCTCGCTGACGGACAGGCAAATTGATGACCAGCTTTTAAACCGACTCCGTCAGTCTCTGGAACCCCACCGCTCGGGGACAATTCCAGTACATCTCTACTATCAGAGGGCGGATGCACGTGCGCGGTTGCGTTTTGGCGCGACGTGGCGTGTCTCTCCGAGCGATCGTTTGCTAAACGATCTCCGCGGCCTTATTGGTTCGGAGCAGGTGGAACTGGAGTTTGACTAATACAGGAATACTATGAGTCTGAATTTCCTTGATTTTGAACAGCCGATTGCAGAGCTGGAAGCAAAAATCGATTCTCTGACTGCGGTTAGCCGTCAGGATGAGAAACTGGATATTAACATCGATGAAGAAGTGCATCGTCTGCGTGAAAAAAGCGTAGAACTGACGCGTAAAATCTTCGCCGATCTTGGCGCATGGCAGGTAGCCCAACTGGCGCGCCATCCACAGCGTCCGTACACCCTGGATTATGTCCGCCTGGCGTTTGATGAATTTGATGAGCTGGCGGGCGATCGTGCCTATGCGGATGACAAAGCTATCGTCGGCGGTATCGCGCGTCTGGATGGCCGTCCGGTGATGATCATTGGTCATCAGAAAGGCCGTGAGACCAAAGAAAAAATTCGTCGTAATTTCGGCATGCCAGCGCCGGAAGGCTATCGCAAAGCGCTGCGTCTGATGGAAATGGCTGAACGTTTCAACATGCCGATCATTACCTTCATCGACACCCCTGGGGCTTACCCGGGCGTGGGCGCTGAAGAACGTGGTCAGTCTGAAGCCATCGCGCGTAACCTGCGTGAAATGTCGCGTCTGAGCGTCCCTGTCATCTGCACCGTTATCGGTGAAGGTGGTTCCGGCGGCGCGCTGGCGATCGGCGTAGGCGATAAAGTGAATATGCTGCAATACAGCACCTATTCCGTTATCTCCCCGGAAGGCTGCGCGTCTATTCTGTGGAAAAGCGCGGATAAAGCGCCGCTGGCCGCTGAAGCGATGGGCATTATCGCGCCGCGTCTGAAAGAGCTGAAGCTTATCGACTCTATCATTCCTGAACCGCTGGGTGGCGCGCACCGCAACCCGGAAGCCATGGCGGCGTCACTGAAAGCGCAACTGCTGACCGATCTCGCCGATCTTGATGTGTTAGGTAAAGAAGATCTGAAAAACCGTCGTTACCAGCGTCTGATGAGCTACGGCTACGCGTAAACTGCATTCATTCTGAAAAGGGCCACAATGCTGTGGCCCTTTTTTTTACCTGTTGTTTGACCAGGCTATGCTTAACTAAGGTTTTTCCAGGAGGAACGCATGAATATCATTGCCATCATGGGACCGCATGGCGTCTTTTATAAAGATGAGCCCATCAAGGAACTTGAGCGTGCGCTACAACAGCAGGGGTTTCAGATTATCTGGCCGCAGAATAGCGTTGACCTGCTGAAGTTTATCGAACATAACCCGCGAATTTGCGGCGTCATTTTTGACTGGGATGAATATAGTCTGGATCTGTGCAGTGACATCAACCAGCTAAACGAATATCTTCCGCTCTACGCCTTTATTAACACCCATTCGACGATGGATGTCAGCGCCCATGATCTGCGCATGGCGCTGTGGTTTTTTGAGTATGCGCTGGGCCAGTCTGAAGACATTGCCACCCGCATCCGCCAGTACACCAGTGAATATCTGGATAACATCACGCCGCCTTTTACCAAAGCGCTATTTACCTATGTGAAGGAAGGAAAGTATACCTTCTGCACGCCCGGTCATATGGCGGGAACGGCGTACCAGAAAAGCCCGGTCGGCTGCTTGTTCTATGATTTCTTTGGCGGCAATACGCTGAAAGCCGATGTGTCCATTTCTGTGACCGAGCTGGGTTCGCTGCTGGATCATACCGGCCCGCACCTGGAAGCGGAGGAGTATATCGCGCGCACTTTTGGCGCCGAGCAGAGCTATATGGTGACCAACGGCACGTCCACCTCCAATAAAATTGTTGGTATGTATGCCGCCCCAACGGGCAGTACGCTGTTGATTGACCGCAACTGTCATAAGTCGTTGGCGCATTTGCTGATGATGAGCGATGTGGTGCCAATCTGGTTGAAGCCGACGCGTAATGCGTTGGGTATTCTGGGTGGTATCCCCCGAAGGGAATTTACCCGTGCAAGCATTGAAAGCAAGATAGAGGAGACCCCCCAGGCGCAATGGCCGGTGCATGCGGTGATCACCAACTCTACCTATGACGGCCTGCTGTATAACACCAACTGGATCAAGCAAACGCTGGATGTGCCCTCTATCCATTTTGATTCAGCCTGGGTGCCATATACCCATTTTCATCCGATCTATCAGGGGAAAAGCGGGATGAGCGGTGAGCGCGTGCCGGGGAAGGTGATTTTTGAAACCCAGTCTACCCACAAGATGCTGGCGGCGTTGTCACAGGCTTCTCTGATCCACATTAAGGGTGACTACGACGAAGACACCTTCAACGAAGCCTTTATGATGCACACATCCACTTCGCCGAGTTACCCGATTGTTGCCTCGATAGAAACCGCAGCGGCCATGCTGCGAGGCAATTCAGGCAAGCGGTTAATCAATCGTTCGGTGGAGCGGGCGCTGCATTTTCGTAAAGAAGTGCAGCGGTTGCGTGAAGAGTCGGATGGCTGGTTTTTTGATATCTGGCAGCCGGAAAGGGTGGATGAAGCAGAATGCTGGCCGGTAGCGCCTGGTGAAGACTGGCACGGATTTGTCGATGCTGATGCCGACCACATGTTCCTCGACCCGGTGAAAGTCACTATTCTGACGCCGGGGATGGATGAACAAGGAAATATGAGTGAAGAGGGGATCCCCGCCGCGTTGGTGGCGAAATTCCTTGATGAACGCGGCGTGGTTGTCGAGAAAACGGGACCGTATAATCTGTTGTTCCTGTTCAGCATCGGCATTGATAAAACCCGGGCGATGGGCCTGCTGCGCGGCCTGACGGAATTTAAGCGTTCGTACGATCTGAATTTACGCGTGAAAAACATGCTGCCGGATCTGTATGCCGAGGATCCCGACTTTTATCGCAATATGCGTATTCAGGATCTGGCTCAGGGGATCCATAGGCTTATTCGCCAGCACGATCTCTCCGGGCTGATGCTGCGGGCATTTGATACCTTGCCGGAAATGAAAATGACGCCGCATCAGGCCTGGCAGCGGCAGATCAAAGGTGAGGTTGAAACGGTGGCGCTTGATCAACTGGTGGGGCGCGTTTCCGCCAATATGATCCTGCCTTATCCGCCTGGAGTACCGCTCTTGATGCCTGGTGAAATGATCACGGAAAAAAGCCGGGCTGTACTCGATTTCCTGTTGATGCTGTGTTCAGTGGGCCATCATTATCCTGGATTTGAAACCGATATCCATGGCGCTAAACTGGGTGAGGATGGCGTGTATCGTGTGAGAGTCTTAAAAATGGCATAACGACTTGCCTGAACCCATTACGCACGAGTAACGTGCTGAAAGAACAAACGAAAGAGGCGATGACGCTATGCTGGGATTAAAACAGGTTCACCATATTGCCATTATTGCGACGGACTACGCGGTGAGTAAGGCATTTTACTGCGATGTGCTGGGCTTCACCCTGATGAGCGAAGCCTACCGGGAAGAGCGTGACTCCTGGAAAGGCGATCTGGCATTGAACGGTCAGTATGTGATTGAGCTCTTTTCTTTCCCATTTCCACCTTGCCGCCCGAGTCGACCGGAAGCCTGTGGTTTACGTCATCTGGCGTTCAGTGTGGATGATGTAGAGAAAGCGATCGCGCATCTGGAGGCTCGCGATGTGAAGTGTGAGGCGGTACGCATCGATCCTTTTACCGGCAAACGCTTTACGTTTTTTAACGATCCCGACGGATTACCGCTCGAACTGTATGAGCTGTAAGGCTTGTTATTGTGGCGTTAGCCCGGTAACGTGCCGGGCAATGCCATTGTAAGTAACCATCATGACAACACTCACGCTGAACACTTCACTGCTGAATTCTCAATCGATTCTGGTCGCCTTTAGCGGCGGGCTGGACTCCACCGTGCTGCTGCATCAGTTAGTGCTGTGGCGAGCACAGCACCCTGACGTTACGTTGCGCGCAATCCATATTCATCATGGACTAAGTCCCCATGCGGACAGCTGGGTGCAGCACTGTGAATCGATATGCGCGCAGTGGCAGGTGCCGTTGGTGGTTGAACGGGTCCGTCTGGAGGATGATGGCCTGGGTATAGAAGCTCAGGCGCGGCGGGCGCGCTATCACGCATTTGCACAGACGCTACTGCCGGGCGAGGTACTGATGACCGCCCAGCATTTGGATGACCAGTGCGAAACCTTTCTGCTGGCACTTAAGCGCGGCAGTGGTCCTGCCGGGCTTTCCGCCATGGGAGAACGCTCGCCGTTCGCCGGAACCCAACTGATCCGACCGCTGCTGGCGCAAACACGAGAGGCGCTGGAAGGGTGGGCGCGACAGCACCAATTATGCTGGATCGAAGATGAAAGTAATCAGGATGATACCTACGATCGCAATTTCCTCAGATTGCGCGTTACTCCCTTGCTGCAACAGCGTTGGCCACACTTCGCGCAAGCTACAGCCCGCAGCGCAGCGCTGTGCGCCGAGCAGGAGAGCTTGCTGGATGAATTGCTTGCCAGCGATCTAGCCGACTGTGTCACGGCCCAGGGTACACTGTTGCTGGCGCCGCTTATGATGATGAGCGATGTGCGGCGTGCTGCGCTGCTTCGCCGCTGGCTGGCGGGATTACATGCGCCAATGCCTTCCCGTGACGCTCTGGAACGTATCTGGCAGGAAGTCGCGCTGGCACGAGAGGATGCTTCCCCCTGTTTTCGCCTTGGAGGGTTCGACATTCGTCGCTACCAGTCGCAACTGTGGTGGGTGAAACCGGTCGACGGGCACAGCGAAATCTTCATTCCTTGGCCATGCTGGCAAACGCCGCTGACGCTGCCCGTTGGGCTGGGAGCGGTGCAGTTAATCTCCGCAGGCGAATTGCGCGTGCCTAAAGCGGACGAGCTGGTCAGTATTCGTTTTAAAGCGCCAGGCGTATTACATATTGTCGGGCGTAACGGTGGACGTAAATTAAAGAAAATCTGGCAGGAGCAGGGGATTCCACCCTGGCGACGAGATACCACGCCGCTGCTTTTTTATGGTGAAACGTTGATTGCGGCTGCGGGTGTTTTTGTGACGCGTGAGGGAATAGCAGAAGATGAAGAAGGTGTGAGTCTGATTTGGCATGCCTGATGGCGCTGCGCTTATCCGGCCTACGTATCTCATGGACCGTAGGCCGGATAAGGTGCTTGCACCGCCATCCGGCAACAAAATAATCAGGATTCGCTGACTACCACGGTACCGATTTGTGGGTGGCTGAAGCTGGCAATTTTGTCGAGGCGAAGCTCACGGGTTTCACCTGCGACCTCTGCGACCAGATATTCCACGTTTTTGCGGGAAACCAGATCGTTTGCCTTCGCTTGCAAAACTTCGCCATCTTTTAACGCCAACGTCAGTAACAAATGGTGCTGGCAGGCGAGTTCAAGATTGTCGTAATCATCACAGTTGATGGGTTGATACGTTTCATTCATTGACATAATCGCTCACCAGTAAGTTCGCGGCAGCATAGGCCGCTTTTTCCCTGACCGACTCTGAAAGGGCGCTGTCTGCCGCCACTTCATTAAGCACCTTCAATACGCAGCCCAGCGCATCCGGGACATACCCTAAGTCTCCGCTGGCGATTTCCGCGTACCGCTTGCGTATTAACTCACAATATTTTTCCACATGCCCTCCTGTCAGCACTCTGACTTAACCGTGGATGCAAGTCTAAGCCTACGAAGATAAACTCTGTTTAGCAAGGTGACTATACCATACTCATTCAGGCAATATCAGCGCCTTGATAGAGGCGCTGTTAGCAGCCTTTTGCCGTGGTTTTCGCTACAATGTGCGCCTGATTCGAAAGGAGTTCTCAAATGGCGCTTAAAGCGACAATCTACAAAGCTGTCGTCAATGTGGCGGATCTTGACCGCAACCAATTCCTTGACGCAGCCTTGACGCTGGCGCGTCACCCTTCAGAAACCCAGGAGCGCATGATGCTGCGTCTGCTGGCGTGGATTAAATATGCCGATGAGCGCCTGCAGTTTACGCGGGGCTTGAGTGCGGAAGATGAACCGGAAGCATGGCTGCGAAACGACCATCTGGGCATTGATTTATGGATTGAACTCGGCCTGCCGGATGAGCGCCGTATTAAGAAAGCCTGCACTCAGTCTGCTGAGGTGGCCCTGTTTACCTACAACAGCCGTGCGGCCCAGATCTGGTGGCAACAAAACCAGAGTAAGTGCGCGCAGTTTAAAAATCTTACCGTGTGGTATCTGGATGACGAACAGCTGGCACAACTGAGTGAATTTGCTGGTCGCACCATGGCGCTGCAGGCGACGATCCAGGATGGCGCGATCTGGTTGTCCGATTCTCAGAACAATCTGGAAATTCATCTGACCGCGTGGCAGCCGCGTTCATGATTGTTATCTCCCGAAACGTCTCTATCCCTGATAATGAGCTGGAAATCACGGCGATTCGGGCGCAGGGCGCGGGCGGTCAGCACGTTAACAAGACCTCGACGGCTATCCATTTGCGCTTTGACATTCGGGCCTCTGGCCTGCCAGAGTATTATAAGGAACGACTGCTTGCCGCCAGCCATCATCTGATTAGCAGCGATGGCATTATTATCATTAAGGCGCAGGAATACCGTAGCCAGGAGCTTAATCGGGAAGCGGCAATCTCGCGGCTGGTGGCGGTGATCAAAGAATTAACCTCAGTGCAAAAAAGCCGACAGGCAACGCGTCCTACGCGCGCTTCGAAAGAGCGTAGGTTGTCGTCGAAGGCGCAAAAATCCACAGTGAAAGCACTGCGCGGGAGAGTTCGTCGAACGCAAGACTGACGAGCAGGAATAAAAATTTATAAGGAATTGATAGTGAAAACAGCAATATTGTCCGTAGTCGCTGCATGCACGCTTTTTTCCTTGATCGGCTGTAACAACCGTACTGAAGTCGAAGTACTACAGCCGACACGGGCGGCAGAATTAAAACCGATGCAGCAGAGCTGGCGTGGCATCCTGCCTTGCGCGGACTGCGAAGGGATTGAAACTTCTCTGTTCCTTGAAAAAGACGGAACATGGGTGATGAACGAACGCTATCAGGGGGTGAGGGATGAACCGTCGTCCTTTGCCTCTTATGGTACATGGGCGCGCACTGCTGACAAGCTGGTGCTGACCGACAGCAAAGGTGAAAAGTCGTACTACCGGGTAAAAGGTGAAGCGCTGGAAATGCTCGATCGTGAAGGTAATCCGATTGAGTCGCAGTTCAACTACACGCTCCAGCCGGTTTCCGCCAGCTTACCAGTGACGCCAATGCCGATGCGGGGGATGTACTTCTATATGGCTGATGCAGCTATCTTTACCGACTGCGCAACGGGTAAACGGATGCCGGTGGCGAATAACGCCCAGCTTGAGCGTGACTATTTAGCCGCTCGCGCGGAAAACGGGCAGTCCGTACTGCTGACGCTGGAAGCGCATTTCACGCTGGAGGCGAACCCGGACACCGGCGAAAAAGTGAAAACGCTGATGGCGGATAAAGATGCGAAGTTTATCCCTGGTAAAGCGTGTAATTAATCGATAAAAAAGGCCCTGATAATCAGGGCCTTTTGCTGGTATTAGCCTTTAATGGCTTTTACCAGGTAGTCGACGATGTCGCCTGTTTTAATCAACTGCTTCTCGCCGTTACGACGGTATTTGTATTCGATATCGTCGTTGTCGAGGTTACGGTCGCCCAGCACGATGGTGTGCGGAATACCGATCAGTTCCATATCGGCAAACATCACGCCCGGACGCTCTTTACGGTCGTCCATCAGCACTTCAATGCCCTGCGCGCGCAACTCAGCGTACAGTTTTTCAGCCAGTTCCTGCACGCGATAGGACTTATGCATGTTCATCGGCAGAATTGCCACCTGGAACGGGGCAATGGCGTCTGGCCAGACGATACCGCGATCGTCATAGTTCTGTTCGATAGCGGCAGCAACCACGCGAGTTACCCCGATACCGTAGCAACCCATGGTCAGGATCTGGTTACGACCGTCTTCGCCCTGAACGGCGGCTTTCATCGCTTCAGAGTACTTGGTGCCCAACTGGAAGATGTGACCCACTTCGATGCCGCGTTTAATCAGCAACGTACCCTTGCCATCCGGACTCGGGTCGCCAGCGACCACGTTACGGATGTCCGCAACTTCCGGGGTGGCAACGTCGCGATCCCAGTTGATACCGAAATAGTGCTTACCGTCGATGTTCGCGCCCGCGGCGAAATCGCTCATCACGGCAACGGTACGGTCGATAACAACCGGAATTGGCATGTTCACCGGACCGAGAGAACCCGGACCCGCTTTCACCAATGCGCGAATTTCTTCTTCAGTGGCGAAGGTCAGCGGGCTGGCAACCTGCGGCAGTTTTTCCGCTTTGACTTCGTTCAGCTCGTGATCGCCGCGAACCAGCAGCGCAATCAGCGGAGACTTGCTGCCTTCAACCGCTTTCACCAGCAGGGTTTTTACGGTTTTTTCGATCGGCAGGTTGAACTGTTCAACCAGCTCGGCGATGGTTTTCGCGTTCGGCGTATCAACCAGCGTCATCTCCTGCGTTGCTGCCGCACGCGGCTCTTTCGGGGCCACGGCTTCGGCGAATTCGATGTTTGCTGCATAGTCGGAGGAGTCGGAGAAGATCACATCGTCTTCGCCGCTCTGCGCCAGCACCTGGAATTCGTGAGAGGCGCTACCGCCGATTGAACCGGTGTCCGCCTGGACCGCACGGAAATCGAGACCCATACGGCTGAAGATCTTGCTGTACGCCGCATACATCGCGTCGTAGGTCTCCTGCAGAGATTCCTGAGAAGTATGGAAAGAATAAGCATCTTTCATCAGGAATTCGCGGGAACGCATCACGCCGAAGCGCGGACGGACTTCGTCACGGAATTTAGTCTGGATCTGGTAGAAGTTCAGCGGCAGCTGTTTGTAAGAGCTCAGCTCGTTACGAATCAGGTCGGTGATCACTTCTTCATGCGTTGGGCCAAGGACGAACGGGCGATCGCCACGGTCAGCAATACGCAGCAGTTCCGGGCCGTATTGTTCCCAACGGCCACTCTCTTGCCACAGCTCAGAGGGCTGAACGACCGGCATCAACACCTCGATCGCACCGGCGTTGTTCATCTCTTCACGCACGATGTTTTCGACTTTTTTCAGGACGCGCACGCCGGTCGGCAGCCAGGTATATAACCCGGAGGCCAGCTTGCGGATCATCCCGGCGCGCAGCATCAGCTGGTGGCTGATGACTTCGGCGTCGGCAGGTGTCTCCTTCAGAGTGGAGAGCAGATATTGGCTAGTACGCATGTTGTTACGGTTCCAGTTGAACGATCGAACAGGCTCAAAACGAGCCTGGCACAAAACAAAAGTGGTTTAGTTTACCAGCGAGAAAGGGATGTCAAAAGAGTACGCGACGCAAATTAGCGGGCTTCCAGAGCAAAGACCTCAAATCCTGACGGCGTAACGCGCCAGCGGACGTTAAAGTCCAGCAGCCAAACGGCATAGGTTTTGCCTTCTTCCTCGTTTTTACGGTAGGCAGGACGGGGATCCTGCGCCAGCACTTCGGCAATAAACTGGCGAAGATGCGGATAACGTTTTTCCAGCCCAGCCAGTTGCCCGGCGATCTCTTCACTGAAAGTCACAGCTACGCTGGCCTGCGGTGCATCCTGAGCATAGCTGGCGCGAGCAGCGGGCAGCGATTCGGCAAATGGCAGATACGGCTTAATATCCACTACCGGCGTACCATCGACAAGATCCAGCCCGCCGAGCTCAAGGATAACGTGCTCTTTATGGCAGCGGATGCCCCGTAGCTCAACCAAAGACATGCCAACAGGGTTAGGACGAAACGTTGAACGCGTGGCGAAGACGCCCATTCTGGCGTTGCCGCCAAGACGGGGAGGGCGCACGGTTGGACGCCATCCTCCTTCCATTGTCTGATGAAAAACAAAAATCACCCACAAATGGCTGAAGGCTTCCAGGCCGCGAACGGCATCGGCCTGGTTATAGGGAGCGAGCAAATGCAGTTCGCCGCTGGCGCTTTTCACCAGACCTGGCTGGCGTGGAACAGCGAACTTTTCTTTATAAGGTGAGCGGATAACGCCTATTTGCTCGAACTGAAAATGGCTCATTTCGCCGAAATGTTCAGTGCAGAACCAATGCAAACCGCCTGACGATAGCAACCTGGGGTCCCGCTGGTTACTTCGCAACTGTGCAGCAATACCGCATTCGCTTTCATTTTAGAGGCGTTAATCTGCATGCGTTTACGTGCGGTTGGGATGCTAGGAGGGGAATCCTGGTTTGATGCCTGACAGGATTCGCCGCTGACTTCGCCGAGATCGCGGAACGGTTTACCCACTAAATCTTCGGCGTTAGTAATGATTCTTACCGGCGCCGCGCGCGGTGCTTTTGGTTTTTCCGGCTCCGCTTTTGGCGGGGTAGCGGTGCTTTGAACGGGTTCAACAGGGGATCTGCTTAACATAGAACAGCCGCTCAGCATGAGTGCTACTAAACAGATCGGTAAAGCACGCATAATATTTCCTCAATGAATGATCTAAACGTCAGATATTGAATCAGGTGCTTGCATAAATGACAAGACGGGCAAGCGCCCGTCCTGATGATATTACAGATTCTGGAAACAGCCTAAAATTACCAGCCCTTAACCGCACCGCCGTTGAAGACTTTGTTTGCCGCTTCGTACACTTCGTCAGACTGGTAGGCCTGCACGAATTTCTTCACGTTCTCAGCATCTTTGTTGTCTTCACGGGTCACGATCAGGTTTACGTACGGAGAATCTTTATCTTCAACAAAGATACCGTCTTTTGCCGGGGTCAGGCCAATCTGGCTGGCGTAGGTGGTGTTGATGACCGCCAGGGCGATTTGCGCATCGTCCAGGGAACGCGGCAGCTGCGGCGCTTCCAGTTCAACCAGCTTCAGGTTTTTCGGGTTTTCAATCACGTCCAGCGCGGTCGGCAGCAGGCCAACACCGTCTTTCAGTTTGATTAAGCCCACTTTTTGCAGCAGCAGCAGCGAGCGGCCGAGGTTAGTCGGGTCGTTTGGAATAGCGACCTGAGAACCTTCCTGCAGCTCATCCAGTGATTTGATTTTTTTTGAATATCCCGCAATCGGGTAAACAAAAGTATTGCCCGCGGCAACCAGCTTGTAACCACGATCTTTAATCTGCTGATCCAGGTACGGTTTGTGCTGGAAGGCGTTGGCATCAATGTCGCCTTTGCTCAGCGCTTCGTTAGGCAGGACGTAATCGTTAAACGTGACCAGCTCAACGTCCAGACCGTATTTTTCTTTTGCCACTTTCTGCGCGACTTCTGCAACCTGCTGCTCTGCGCCAACAATAACGCCCACTTTGATGTGGTTAGGATCTTTTTCATCCTGACCGCAACCCACAAGTGCCAGAGAACCGATCAGGGCTCCAACTGCCGCAAAGGTTTTGAATTTGAACGCCATGCTTATTTCCTTTTTCTTAATGAGTTTTTAGTGTTGTGTGCAACGTTATTTGTGCGTGACAACCCGGACGATGCGATCGCCGGATAACTGAATTAAATAAACCAGAACGACGAGCAATACCAGTACTGTATTCATCACGGTGGCGTTGTAGCCAATATAACCGTACTGGTAGCCAATCTGTCCCAGACCACCTGCGCCGACGGCACCGCCCATCGCGGAATAGCCAACCAGCGTGATAAGGGTGATGGTGGCGGCATTGACCAGGCCCGGCAGCGCTTCTGGCAGCAGGACTTTACGCACGATCTGTAACGGTGTAGCGCCCATTGCACGAGAGGCTTCAATCAGCCCGGTAGGGATTTCCAGCAGCGCATTTTCCACCATACGGGCGATAAACGGCGCGGCGCCGACGGTCAGCGGGACGATAGCGGCCTGCAGCCCGATAGAAGTACCCACAATCATGCGGGTGAAAGGAATCATCCACACCAGCAAAATAATGAATGGGATGGAACGGAAAATATTTACCAGTGCAGAGAGCGTACGGTAAAGCTTAGCGTTCTCAATGATTTGCCCAGGACGCGTAACGTACAGCAATACGCCAACCGGCAGGCCAATGACAAAACCAAAAAAACCGGACACAAAGGTCATTGCCAGCGTTTCCCATACGCCGCGAACCAGCAGCCACATCATCGGCTCAGACATAACCCAGTACCTCTACTTTTACATGGTGTTCCTGCAGCCAATTAATGGCTGCTTGTGTATCTTCCTGTGTGCCGTGCATTTCAGTCAGCATGATGCCGAACTTCACGCCCCCGGCGTAATCCATCTGCGCGCTAATAATGTTGTTATTTACATTAAAGCGACGGGCCGTCTCAGAGAGTAATGGCGCATCGACCGAATGACCGGTGAACTCCATGCGCAGCATTGGCACGCTGTCGGCCTGCGGCTCTGCTTTTAAACGTTCCAGATAATCTTCCGGGATATCCAGATGCAGAGTGGACTGGATAAACTTCTGTGCCAGCGGCGTTTTCGGATGAGAGAAAACTTCGCTGACGGTGTCTTGCTCAATCAGTTCACCATTACTGATGACCGCCACGCAGTCACAAATGCGTTTTACTACGTCCATCTCATGGGTAATTAGCAGAATGGTGAGACCCAGACGACGGTTAATGTCTTTCAGCAGCTCCAGAATCGAACGCGTGGTTGCCGGGTCGAGTGCGCTGGTGGCTTCATCGCACAGCAACACTTTGGGATTACTTGCCAGCGCACGAGCGATCGCCACTCGTTGTTTTTGTCCACCGGAAAGGTTGGCCGGATAGCTATCGTGCTTGTCGCCAAGACCGACTAAATCCAGCAGTTCTGTTACACGGCGTTTGATCTCTTCTTTTGGTGTGTTATCCAGTTCCAGCGGCAGCGCGACGTTGCCAAATACGGTACGGGAAGAGAGCAGGTTAAAGTGCTGGAAAATCATGCCGATTTGACGGCGAGCTTTGGTCAACTCGGACTCTGAAAGCGTGGTCAGTTCCTGACCGCCGACCTGAACGCTGCCTTCGGTTGGGCGTTCAAGTAAGTTAACGCAGCGGATAAGCGTACTTTTACCGGCACCGGAGGCGCCAATGACGCCATAAATCTGCCCGGCAGGAACGTGCAGGCTGACATTATTTAGCGCCTGAATGGTGCGAGTCCCCTGCTGGAACACTTTGGTGATATTCGAAAGTTTAATCATTGGTTATTTATTATCGTAATTAAGTTAGCCGTGGCATTTTCGTCTGTCTGGGACGGTCAAGGCCGTCAACAAGATGGATGTTAAGGCATCCAGACGTCTAAATCAATCTAGCTTTGCACGATGAGCACTTTCTTGCCCGCCGAAACATGCGATACTAGAGCCACATGCCTTATTCAGGAGCTATAAAAGGTGGCAAAGTCTGTACCCGCAATTTTTCTCGACCGTGACGGCACCATTAATGTGGACCACGGTTATGTACATGAGATTGACGAGTTCGAGTTTATCGACGGTGTTATTGATGCCATGCGTGAACTTAAAAATATGGGTTACGCGCTAATTGTGGTGACGAACCAGTCTGGTATCGCGCGCGGTAAATTTACCGAGGCTCAGTTTGAAACGTTGACCGAATGGATGGACTGGTCGCTGGCCGATCGCGACGTTGATCTGGATGGTATCTACTATTGCCCGCATCATCCGCAGGGTACCGTAGAAGAGTATCGTCAGGTCTGCGATTGCCGTAAACCGCATCCCGGGATGCTGATTTCCGCCCGCGACTTCCTGCACATCGATATGGCTGCTTCTTATATGGTAGGCGACAAAATAGAAGATATGCAGGCGGCAGCTGCTGCGAATGTTGGAACCAAGGTACTGGTGCGCACGGGCAAACCCGTCACGCCGGAAGCAGAAAATGCGGCAGATTTGGTTATAAATAGTCTGGCAGACCTGCCAATAGCGATAAAAAAGCAGCAAAAGTAAGCGTTGTGGGTAAAAGGTGAGCGGTTGAAACAAAAATGCATTTTTCCGCTTGTCTTCCTGAGTCGACTCCCTATAATGCGCCTCCATCGACACG